>CAYQWO010000143.1:0-8098 GCA_964421095.1 uncultured Syntrophaceae bacterium | reverse complement strand
GACCTAACAGATTCAAATCATTGAATAAATTTAAAGGCAGGAGTGGAAGAGGATTTTTTTAGAAAAACGGAGATTCCTGAGTTTAATATCCTTTATCATGGTAGAAAGCTTGTGGATCAAGGAGGTAGAGGAGCGATGGGCGGAGAATCCAAGACTGTAGCCAATCTTAAGTTTTAATGCCTTTCAATGTTATTGATTTCCGTTTAAAATGCTGAATTCTAAAGGAAGATTTCAAAATCACTCTTTCAGGAAGTACTCTACACCTTTGAGAATAACCTGTCAATCAATTCTCTCAGGAAGAATTTGCTATAAGACCTGAGTGCCCGCCAGGCGAAAGGGAATCTCCTGGGAGATTTTCCCGATATGCTTCCTGGCAATATCCCCAGAGAGTCCCTTTATAATTTTCTTTTCTAACTCCATTCGGATACCTGTCTATTTCCTTTCTTCGCTCATTTGCATGAGCCGGCTTTTCCCCAACAATTTGAGAATTACCGGAGAAACCAAAATAAGAATGGCGGCGAACACGAAGACGGCGGAAATGGGGCGGGAGACGAAGATCCAGGGACTGCCGCTGGAAATGATCAGGGATTGCCGGAAAGCTCTTTCCATAATGGGCCCAATAACCAAGGCCAAAACGAGGGGAGCCGGCTCATAACCAAATTTTTTCATCAGATATCCGGCCACCCCAAAAACCATCATTACATAAATATCATAGACGGTATTTCCCGTGGTGTAGGCACCGATTAAGCAGAAGAAAAGAATTAAAGGGAAAAGGAGGGAATAACGAAGCTTCAAGATCTTTACCCATATCCCGATCAAGGGTAGGTTAATCACCAGCAACATACCATTGCCAAGGTACATGCTGCCTACAACCCCCCAGAAAACCTCCGGATGTCCTACGATCAATCTCGGTCCCGGTTCCACGCCGTGGATCATCAACCCGCCCATGAGGAGGGCCATGATCACATTACAGGGGATCCCCAAGGTCAATAGGGGAACAAAGGCTCCTCCCGCTCCGGCATTATTAGCACTTTCCGGACCCGCCACCCCGCGAATGTTTCCCTGGCCAAAGGTTTCGGGCTCTTTGGAAACCTTTTTTTCCACGGCATAACTCATAAAAGATGCCAGCAGAGCGCCTCCTCCCGGGATGATGCCCAGAAAGAAACCTAAAATAGAGCCCCGAGTGATGGCCCCTGCTGACTCTTTCAGGTCTTTTCGGTTGGGCCAAATATTCTGGATTTTTTGGGGGGAGATTTCTGCCCTTTCGTAGGCCTGTTCAAGGTTCAGCATGACCTCAGAAATACCAAAGAGGCCCATCACCACCGGTACTAAACCAACCCCATCCAGCAACACAGAAATTCCTAAGGTAAACCTATCCACGCCGGTAACAATGTCCACCCCGATAAAGCCCAATAGCAACCCCACGCAGGCCATAATCAAGGCTTTGATCATCGAACCGCTGGCCAGATAGGTCACCAGGGTCAGCCCGAGAAACGATAAGGAAACGAACTCCGGAGGGCCAAACTTTATGGCAATCTTGGATATCGGCGGACCGAGGAGCATCAGCATGACCACGGAAAAAGTCCCCGCAACAAAAGAGCCGATGGCTGCAACCCCCAGCGCCGGGCCGGCACGGCCTTTCTGGGCCATTTGATATCCATCCAGGCAGGTAACGACCGAAGCGGCCTCCCCGGGGATATTCACCAGAATGGAAGTCGTAGAACCCCCGTACATGGCTCCGTAGTAAATCCCGGAAAGGAATATAAGCGCCTGCACCGGGCTGAGCGTAAACGTCAATGGAAGGAGCAGAGACATGGAAGCCGCCGGACCCAGCCCCGGAAGTACACCCACGAAAGTCCCGATTAAGGCGCCACAGAAGCACAGAAATAAATTGATGGGGTCTAAAGCAATCTTAAATGAGAGAAGCAGATGATGGAAAGCCTCCATAAGGATTCTCTCAAGTTAGATGCGCCAGATCCCTTTAGGTAATTCCACTTGCAGGGCGCTGAAAAGGAGGTAAGAAAGGACCGCGGTTAATAAGGCAAAGGAAACAACGGCGATCCATCTTTCATGTCCAATCAATCGCAAGACAAAAATCAGGAATATAAAGGTCGTCAGCACAAAGCCGATGGGTTTTAACAAGAAGCCGTAGATAAACAGACTTATGAGGGCCAGGATCAGTTTCGGCAGACTGCTTTGCTGGGGGAAGAGCTTCTCTTTAGGGGCGGGTTTCGATGAAAAGGCTTGAAAAAAAACGATAAACGACAGGCCAATTAAAATGAGCCCTACGATGAACGGCAGACTGCCAGGGCCTGGGATTCCCATTCTAACCAGGCCCCGTTGTAAGCCACCAACCGCAAATACAGCCCCAAAGCCCATCCAGAATATTCCCGATATCAAATCGCGCCGGTTCATGGATTGAGCATCCTCAGAGGCCGATGGCCTTTACGACCTATTCAGGAAAAAGCGGCTGAGGTTATTTTTTGTAAAAAGCAGCCAGCTTGGGACCCACTTTTTCCTCAAACCATTTCATATCCTCTTTCAGTTCTTGGGGATTTTTGAATACCGGTTGATAGGCAATTCGCTGACAAAATTGGAGGTAATCAGGATCCTTGACGGCCCTTTCGACTGCTTTGCCAATGATATTGCCTATGCTTTGGGGTAATTGGGGGGGACCCCAAAAATCATAGCTCAGAGTGGGGATCTCCTCCATGATGCCCAACTCCTTAAAGGTAGGAACGTTGGGGGTCTCGGGCAGTCGCTGCCCATAGGATATTCCCAATCCCCTGGTTTTCCCAGCCTTGATGTTGGGAAGGGTATCACAGATCAAACAGACTCGGTAATCTACATGCCCGCCGAGCAGGGCAATTCCGCTGGGCCCTGCCCCGGCAAAGGGGACATATTTGATCTCAATGCCCGCGGATTTCGCGGTTTCGAGGGCAATCAAATTCATCACTCCCCCGGCTCCGGGTCCGCCGCAGGTTAATTTTCCCGGGTTCTTCTTGGCATACTGCACGAGATCTGCCCAGGTTTTGAAAGGTGAATCCGCCAGGACTTCCAGGAAGCCATAGGGCATTTCCCCGCTCTGCCCGATAATCGTCAGTTTCTCCCAAACCTTGAAATCATAGGTACCGGAATAAAAATAACCCATCAAGGCCCCATGGCTGGCGAACAGTAAAGTATGACCATCGGGTTCAGACTTCATCACTTCCAAAGTCGCCAATTTAGTAGTTCCCGCGGGAATGTTTTCCACGACAATGGTGCCTTTTAATTCCTTCCCGAGGGGTTTTTGCAGGGCCCTGCAAATAATATCATTCGATCCCCCCGCAGAAAAAGGAACGATGACTCTTATGGGTTTGGTGGGGAAACTCTGCGCCAACCCATCCCCTGCATAGGCAAGTAAAAAAACGAAACTGAACAGACCCAGTAATATTTTGTTACCTTTCATCTTTCCTCCTTTCTTGCCATCCGGCCTGGTTAAAATATGACCCCAGAGAGCCCAGAGAACTAATCAATCATCAGGAACTTAAAGAATCTATATGGCGAAGCAACTTCAGGAGCACAGGAGAAAACTCTTTTGCTTATATATTTTAAGAGAATTCCTTGGGAGAACACAGAGAATTTCTCTGCGATCTCTGTGGTTTCATCTCCAAGGTTCCCATTTTCCTCAAAAGGTAGCAAAAAAGGCCTCCTTTGTCAAAAAGGAAAGCGATGGCTCCTCCTAAGAATGCCGGAGGACTTTGCCCGGCCGGGCTCCAGTGATCATCCCTTGATCATTGACCACCACCCCATTCACAATGGTGTACTCGATCCCCTCCGGATAAATGTTATGGTTAATACCGAGGGAAAGCTCCAGAGCATTCTTCCAATTGGCTCGATGCCTTACGGTTTCCGGGTTGAAAATACAGACATCGGCATAGTAACCCTTTTTCAGGAGGCCTCGATCTTTTAGACCCACAGTCTTGGCCGGATTGGAAGTCATCTGCTGGATAGCCTTTTCCCAAGACAGGACTCTGCGCTTGCGTACGTATTCGGAAAGGACCAAGGGGAAGGTCCCGTAAGATCTGGGGTCAACAGAAGATATGGTGACCCCTCGCGGGGATGACAGGGGGCTGTCGGATTCGATGGACCCATAAGGAACCTTCAGGCAATCTTCATAGGCGGGGTGATACATATCTTCTAAGTGGTCCGGCCCCAGGAAATTTAGCCACCGGGCGTAGCCCTTTTCATCGCAGATAACGTCGAACCAGGCCGTCCAGGGGTCAACCTCCCGCATGGCGGCAATCTCTTTGAAGGTCTTCCCGATGTGTTTCCTGTTCTTCGTGGTCCATACCTTCTGCAATTGCATCTTGTCCCAGCGGGGAACCGACCCGGGCCCCGTCTCCGGCTTATACTCGATCGTCCCCGGAATCGACCGGGTTATGGCCATCCATTCAGGGTAATCTTTGTTTTTGAATCTTTCGCGGACCTCGGGCCTCTTCAGTTGCTCGACAATAAAATCAAATCCTTGATCCCTATGGCGGCTCAACCAGTGGGGGAGCATATACACGATATTGCCGGCAATCGAACCGGGATACGGGAACATGTCAAAGGAAATGTCGATTCCCCGGCTACGGGATTCCTCCAGCATCTTTAGAATTTTGGGATCGATCCGGGTGTGGGAACAGACCGTCCGGACCTTGGCCCCCTCGGCGATGTCCATGGATTCCTTAACCGGGACCTCCCCACCTTCAGCCCCATACTCTCCCCTCCTTTGATGAGGCATATACACCCCATTATACCTGGCCACCACCTTGCAGAGTTCTATGAGTTCGCCCGTAGACGCCCAGCAACCTGGACAACCCGTAAGGCCCGCGGACATGCCGAACGCCCCCTCCTTCATCGCCTGTTCCGCCATCTCTTTCATCCGGTCCAGTTCATCTTCTGTGGCTTGCCGGGCTTCCAACCCCATCGTCCAGTAACGGATGGCCCCGTGGCCGAAGAGCATGCCATAATTCAACCCCAGGCCGGTTTCTTCCAGACGGTCCAGGTACTCCTTCATGGAGGACCAGTCCACCTCGACCTCCCGGCCATAGGGAAGCGGCCAGATGTTAAAGGCGGCGGCAGTATAGTGCATGGACCAACCTACGGTCATTCTTACATAAAGGAGTTTATACCATTCTTCTTTCCGGAGCGGAGCCGCAGCATACCCACAGAGTCCATTGAATTCCGTGGTGACGCCTTGCAGAATTTTGCTGTCCCCTGTGGGATGAATCAGGATTGACCAGTCAGAATGAGCATGGCAATCGATAAAGCCCGGGGTCACATAGAGACCCTGGGCATCAATGGTCTTGTCCGCATATCCCCCCACCTCTGGGCCGATGGCTACGATTTTATCCTGCCGGATGCCCACATTACTCTCGAACATCGGTTCACCCGAGCCATCGATGACCATTCCATTTTTAATAAGTAAATCAAAATGGGCCATTGGTTTTTTTCCCCCTAAACATCAAAAGTCCAAAGCATAGCCAGCGTATTCTCTTCCCACCTAAAATGAAAAGGATTCTCTCCTTAGGATTCCGTTACTCTTGGACCTCAAAGGTGTACCGGAAATATTCAGCTTGGCATGGAGGCCCTCCAGCGACCCATAAAACCTTAGCGCTCAGGTCCATGATCACTGAAGCATTGGTCCGCCATTGATCTTTGGCTGCTTTTTTCTCATCAGGATGGCGGCAAACCGAATAAGGATAAGCAAAATGATCCCGCAGAGTCTCCCTCGCCGCTTTAAGGTCAATGTTTCCCTCTTTCTTTTTTAATAAAGCCTCCACCCGACGATCGCGGTAAATACTGTTTTCTATCCCCTCCCTCATGGTCCCATAATACCCTGGCCCTGCTCCTTTGATGTGATTGGAGTGTACGACCAATCCATCATGGGGGAACAGGAAATATGCGGTATCTGGCGTAGCTTCTATGTTGATCGCATCCCCATCTCCTTCTGCCGTGGCCACGAGATAATTGGCCGAAAAAGAACGAGGTGAATGTATGATCTTTCCAGTTACCTCATAATACTTCTCCTGCCCGAGGGCCTTCCTGCGGATAAAAGGCGTGGGAATTCCCTTGGCCATATTCTTCCCATCACTCTCGCACTGGATGAAATTGTTACAAAATCCATGGCCAGCGCTATTCAGGCCCATGCGGGCGAATTGGCCCGCTTCCACAATGGTCAGAATGTCGGGGGCCCCTTTTTGGTTGACCTGGAGCACCATCACCGTCTCTCCGGCAAAGGGCTTGTAATCCCAATTTTGGGCCAAGAGGGTATTTCTTTCGGCGGTGATTTCGGGCAAAGCGCAAAAAGAAGTGCAGCCTTCTTTTGCTTTTACTTGTTTTAACCCAAAAAGAATCTCCGTCCTGATATTAATGGCGAGGATCTCTTCAAAAGCCAAGCCGGAGCCTTTCGCCATCCCTTTCATCTCCTCCATGAGGGTTTCATCATAATTCTTAATTCCGGGTACAAAACTCTTGGCAAAGTCGATGACCTTTTCCCAGGCCACCCCCGCCGCTTCGAAAAACGCCTGGCGATAAATTCCTACGCCTCTTTTGATTAAGTCTCCGGCTTTTTCCCCGTATTGAACACCCCGAGAATACGGATCTCCCGATACAATCACTTTTCTTAATTTGTCTTTTTCCATCCGCCGCCTCCTGGAACCTCCTCGCTTCCGGAAAGCCCAACGAGCTTTATGCTTCCGGGCTTTCTTAAGATTCGTAACCCCCTTCTAAGTCGGATATAATTCCCCAGGCAAATAGGCAATTCCCGGGGCAGGAGCCTCCCCTGAAAAATAGACAACTTCAAGGGCTGCGCGAAGATGTGAGCCCATTCCTCCGGTCATGTCGCTGAGCCCTCTCTTTACTATCTCGGGGTTTAGATCGCTTGCCCAGCACGAAATCCTTCCAGCAGGGCCTCTGCAATCGAACGGGGTTCCAAGCAATCACCTACAAGGTGGACCTCCGGGAACGCTTCGCGCAACGAATAGTACAAATCTGAATTTGGCTTGGGACGGACAGCGGCCACGATGGTATCACCTGTCAAGATTTCTCTTCGCGCTTCAGCGGTTGAAAAGATAAGGCCAGACCTTGTTACTCCTATGGCCTTAGCCTTAAGCATGAAGGTAACGCCCCATTTCTTTAATCTGTTTAGCAGGTGCCGCCGGTGAGCGGGTTCCATATCAGCAGCCGGTGTGTCGAGCGTCTCGACGATGGTTACCTTTTTCCCCTTCTCGGCAAGGAATTCAGCTACTTCACAGCCAACCATACTGCCCCCCACAACGATGACGGTTTCACCCACTTCCGCCTTGCCTTCCAAGATGTCTTCGGCCGCCAATACGGGGATGCTCTTCGGACCTGGAAGATCAAGGGCTCTGCGCTTTACTCCCGTTGCCACCACGACTGCTTCCGGGTTGTACGCTCTCACGGATTCCGGCGTTGCCTCTTTGCCCAACGCTATCTTCACCCCGAGCTTTTTTACCCGGTTTTCCAAGTAGTCAACAAAATCAAGGAGTCCCTCTTTGTAGCGCGGCACGGATGCCGTTACCATCTGGCCACCCAGCTTCCCCCCTTTCTCCAAAAGAACGACGTCATGGCCCCTCATGGCTGCCACTTTTGCCGCCTCCAGTCCACCGGGTCCTCCCCCAACCCCCACAACTCGTTTTTTATTCAGCGCCGGTGCCATCTCCAGCTCTTTTTCCCTTCCCATGCAGGGGTTCAACGAACAGTGCAACGTCTGATCACGTCCTATCGCCCTCAGCACACACTCGTTACAACCACAGCACGGCCGAATCTCGTCAACTTTGCCCATTGCTACCTTGTTGGGAAGTTGAGAATCAGCGAGAAGAGCCCTGGCGATGACCACCATGTCAAGCTGTCCTTGAGCGAGCGCTTTCTCTCCTACCTCCGGACTGATTCGTCCCACCCCCATGACGGGTACTTTTGCTACTTCTTTAATCTTCTCTATAATGGGCAGCAAATATCCGTAGGGGTGCGCGATGGACGGACGACCCATCTCCTCCCCTTCCGGCCAGGCCATGGAGAGGGTTGCCCGCGTAGTCTCGCACGCCGCCGAAAC
>CAYQWO010000142.1:0-8106 GCA_964421095.1 uncultured Syntrophaceae bacterium | reverse complement strand
TGAGGATTCTTTTAAGCTGTTTCTTGGTAATCCAGAGATGGATCCTATACCTCAGGACCCTGCCGAAGATTAGGGCCGGATTTAAAACCAGACCGAACTTAAAAAGATCGGCTGCCTTCCTTCTCTGGGCGCCCGCCCTGGCGTTTTTCGATCGATCTTCTATGCCCTTCCAGGTTTTCCATTCGGGCCAATTGCATGCCCGGCTGGGAAAGTTTTTTCAATCCCTCTGGTGAGAGGCAAATCAGGCTCGACCGCTTGAGGAAATCGTAAACCCCGAGGGGAGAAGAAAAGCGAGCTGTTCCGCCGGTTGGCAAGACATGGTTAGGGCCAGCGACATAATCCCCGATGGCTTCTGGGGAAATGGGTCCCAGGAATATGGCCCCCGCATTTTGAATCTTTTTTAGCAGGCGGAAAGGATCGGCGACGGCCAGCTCCAGGTGCTCGGGGGCGAGGTCGTTAGAAATCTTTGCAGCTTCCGCAAGATTTCTTACGATAAGGATCGCTCCGGAATCCCTGAGGGATTGGGCGGCGATCTCCCGACGCGGGAGTTTGACCAGTTGACCAGAAATCTCCCGGTGCACCTCTTGGGCGAAGCCTTGGGAAGTGCATAATAAGATGGCGGCGGCTCGCTCGTCATGCTCGGCCTGGGCAATGAGGTCCGCAGCCAAGAAGGATGGCTCTCCGCTTCCATCGGATATGATCAGAATTTCGCTCGGCCCGGCGATGGAATCGATAGACACTTCCCCGAATACCATCCGTTTGGCCGCAGCGACGTAAATGTTTCCTGGGCCAACAATTTTGTCTACCTTGGGAATGAGCTTAGTTCCAAAGGCCATGGCCGCAATGGCCTGCGCCCCTCCAATCTTGAAAATTGCCTTTACCCCGGCGATGTGGGCGGCGGCCAGGATTGCCGGGTTTAAATAACCTTTGGGCGCGGGACAGGTCATGATGATTTGTCGAACGCCGGCAATTCTTGCCGGTATGGCATTCATCAAAACACTGGAAGGATAGGCCGCTTTGCCCCCGGGAACGTAGATCCCAACCCGGTCCATGGGTCGGATGATTTGGCCGAGGATCGTCCCGTCTTTTTCGGCAAAGGACCAAGATTTTTGCTGCTGAAGCTTGTGGAAATTTTCGATCCGGGTGGCCGCGTATTCCAGGGCTTTTCTTTCTTGCCGGCTGAAGGTTTTCAGGGCTGACCGGACTTCCTTTGCCGAGACCTGGAGGTTCTTGGGAGAGGCGTTCCAATCGTCGTATCTGGAGGTTAACCGGAGAAGGGCTTGATCACCTTGCTCTCTGACCTGCCGTAAAATATGGCGAACGGGCCCTTCCACCTTCTCGAGCTCCGCCTGCCCCCGCCCGGAGAAACTTTTCAAAAAACGGATGAAATCTTTCCCTCCTGAAATCAGGATTCTCATGGGTTCATTCCTGGGCCCTTTTGATTTTTGCCCCGAGTTTGGCCAACTTCCCGTCAAGTTTTTCATACCCGCGGTCCAGATGGTAGATGCGGGATACTTCTGTCGTACCCTCCGCAGCCAAGCCCGCCAAGACCAAAGAGGCGCTGGCCCGTAAGTCCGTGGCCATCACCGGTGCGCCAGTTAGGTTGGCCAGACCGCGGACAATCGCATTGGCTCCTTCCACGCGGATGTCTGCCCCCATCCGTCTTAGCTCGCTGACGTGCATGAAGCGATTCTCGAAAACCGTCTCCGTGATGACCGAAAGTCCGTTGGCCAAACACATTAAGGCCATAATCTGCGCCTGCATATCTGTCGGAAAGCCTGGGTAGGGCAGAGTTTTTACATCCACCGCCTTGATGTTCACAGGTCCGATGACCTTCACTCCTTCTCCCTCTGGAAATATTTCTAATCCCGCCTCTCTCAGTTTGGCCACTACCGCTTCCATCTGGGTGAGATCACAATTCAGGAGTCTTACATTCCCTTGGGTGATTCCCGCCGCCACCATGAGGGTGCCCGCTTCGATACGGTCCGACATGATGGCATACTCGACTGGAAGAAGCTCTTCGACCCCATCGATGACCATTACATCAGTGCCAGCCCCTTGGATCTTGGCTCCCATTTTATTCAGGGCTTTGGATAGCTCCACGACCTCGGGTTCACGGGCGGCGTTCTCTAGAGTCGTTCTCCCCTCGGCCAGGACTGCAGCCATCATAACATTCTCAGTGCCCGTCACCGTAGAAATGTCAAAATAGATTTTCGCCCCCCTCAGGCGATCGGCCCGAGCTTCCACGTATCCATGTTTGAGCTCGATCTTGGCGCCCAGAGCCTCGAGGCCCTTGAGGTGGAGGTTAATGGGCCGGGCGCCGATGGCACAACCCCCGGGGAGGGAGACACGGGCTCGCCTCCATTTGGCCACCAGGGGACCCAGGACGAGAACTGAAGCACGCATGGTTTTAACCAGGTTGTAGGGTGCTTCGCAGGAACGGACCCCTGCTGCGTTCAGGCGGACCATTCCGCCATCTCCCTCAACCTTCACACCCATTTGCCGCAGGAGCCGGGAAATGGTCCGGATGTCTGCCAACGCCGGTACGTTTTTTAGGGTAAGCCAGCCATCTACCAAAAGAGAGGCTGCAAAAAGGGGCAGAGCCGCGTTCTTGGCCCCGCTGATGGGGATTTGTCCAACCAGTCGATGCCCACCTTCGATGATCATCTTTTCCATAAGCCCCGCTCCAATTTATTTCTATGGGGACGCAGATTTTCGCAGATTCGCCCAGATAAAAAAATTAAAGAATCCTGAAAATCCGTATTTTCTGCGTCCTGTTAAAGAAGTTCTATCATTTTTTCCGTGCTTTGAACACCCGCTTAATTCCGGACAGGTCTGGAACAAAATCGCAGGAAATGAATTCGCGGTTTTCCTGGGCAATCTGGCGGATTTTCTGTTCTTGCCCGGCGCCGATCTCCGCCAGGAACCAACCTTCGGGCCTGAGAAATTCTCCTACCCTTGGCAGGACCTTGCGGAAGAAAGTCAAGCCATCTTTTCCTCCATCCAAGGCTACCCGTGGTTCAAAATCGCGAACCTCCGGCGGCAAGGATGGAAAATCATCATGAGCGATATAGGGCGGGTTGGTGATGATCAGCTCAAAGGCGGATCCTTCCGGCAGCGGGTGGAAAAGGTCGCCCTGCAAAAAATGGATCCGTTGGTGCACGCCGTGGCGTAAAGCATTTTCCTGAGCGATGGAGAGGGCCTTTTCCGAAAGGTCTGTGGCCACCAGCAATGCCGCAGGAAGTTCCTTGGCTAAGGCCACGCTGATCGCCCCGCTGCCGGTCCCGATCTCCAGAATCCGGAAATTTCGCTCGGTTTGTTCGGGGCCAGAAAACACTTTCAAGGCCTCCGCAACCAAAATTTCCGTCTCCGGACGGGGGATGAGCACATCGGGAGTAACTTTGAACGTAAGCGACCAGAACTCCCGCTGGCCAATAATATACGCCACGGGTTCGTGCTGCAGCCTTCTGCGGATCAACTTCTTGAACCGGGCCAGCTCCTCTGTCTGCAGGGGCTGATCAAAATGGGTATATAGACCCACCCGGTCCATCCCCAGGGTTTCGGCCAGAAGGACTTCAGCATCGAGGCGGGGTGTAGCCAGGCCTTTTCCCCTAAAAAATTCATCGGCCCAGCGAATCAGATCGAGGATCATCCATGGAGCTTGAGGCAACGGGACTACCTTATCCTCGAGATTTAAGGGCTTCAGCCTGGAAGTGGGCATTCAGGGTATCGATCAATTCACCCAAGTCGCCTTCGAGAATGGTGTCTAAACGGTACAGGGTGAGACCCAGGCGGTGGTCCGTGATGCGATTCTGAGGAAAGTTATACGTGCGCACGCGTTCGCTTCGATCCCCGCTGCCCACCTGGCTTTTGCGCTCTTCAGAGATCTCGCTGCGCTGGGCTTCCATCAATTGGTCCAGCAGCCGGGCGCGCAACACTTTCATCGCTTTGGCCTTATTCTTGTGCTGCGATTTCTCATCTTGGCAAGTAACCACCATGCCTGTGGGGAGGTGGGTAATGCGGACCGCCGAGTCCGTAGTGTTGACGCTCTGCCCCCCCGGGCCTGAGGAGCGGAACACATCAATGCGCAAATCATTGGGATTCACTTCCACCTCCACCTCATCGGCTTCGGGTAGGACAGCCACGGTTACCGTAGAAGTGTGGATGCGTCCCGAGGCCTCGGTCACGGGAACGCGCTGAACACGATGGACGCCGCTCTCATATTTCAGCCGGCTGTAAACTCCTTTGCCCTCGATGAGGGCGATGACCTCTTTGAAACCTCCCAGGCCGGTGAAGTTCTGGCTCATTACCTCCACCCGCCAGCGGTTTATCTCGGCGTATTTGGCATACATGCGAAAGAGGTCAGCAGCAAAGAGGGCCGCTTCTTCCCCGCCGGTTCCGGCTCGAATCTCTAAAAAAATGTTCTTTTCGTCCCTCGGATCCTTGGGCAGAAGGAGGACGCGGATCTCCTGCTCCAGGCCGGCCTGGCGTTCTTTTAAAGACTGTAGTTCAGATTTAGCCAGCTCCCGCATCTCTTCATCCGCCTCCCCAAGCAGGGCACGGCTCTCTTGAATTTCTTCACCGACCTTCTTATAAACGCGATAGGTTTCTACGAGTTTGGAGATTTCCGCCCGCTCCCGGGCAAGTTTCTGCAACTCTTTAGGGTTGGCTAAGACCTTAGGGTCAGCAAGGAGCTGCCCCAATTCTTCGTACCGATTCTCGACCTCGTCTAACTTTTCAAAGATGCTCAATTTAAAGGACCGCTTTCTGGCCAGATTCCAGCCTCAGAGCGCCCTGAAGGGCCCGCAGAGCGACCTCGATCTGGTCGTCCAGGGGCGCCCGGGTAGTCAGGCGCTGGAGCCAAAGGCCCGGAGAAATGAAAATTCTGAGGATGGGGTGGTTCGGTTTTTTCCCGCTCAGCTTGATTACCTCATAAGCCAGGCCGGCAATGGGGAAGAGCAGGGGAAGCTTGATCCCAATGTAAATTAGGCTGGTTAAACCTTTTCCCAAATATGGAAACCTGGGCAGGTAAGGAAAGATAACAGAGAAAAGAATGATACTGATGACGATTACGACCAGCAGAAAGGCTGTTCCGCAGCGCGGATGAAGAGTGGAATACTTCTGGGCATTGCTCACGGTTAGCTCTTCTCCGGCCTCATAGGCGTAGATGCACTTATGCTCTGCCCCATGATACTGGAAGATCCTCTGGATATTTTTCATGAGCGAAATCGCATAGATATATGCAATGAAGAAAAAGACCTTAATCAACCCATCGATTAGATGGAAAAAGAGATTCTCCACGTCAAGGTCCCGGCCAAAAAAATTTCCCAGAAAGCCAGTGAGATAATGGGGCAGAACCACAAAGAATACAATCCCAATGGCGAATGCCCCAGACATGATGAGGCTAAGCCCCCAGGGACTCAGCTTTTTTTCCTCTTTTCCCTGGCCATTTTCTTCCTCCAGGGCCTGATTGGCGGAGAAGGAAAGGGCTTGAAATCCATTGATGAGGGTTTCGATGAGTACGACAGAGCCCCGGATCAGCGGCCATTTTAAGAATCTTAGCCGATGAGAAAACGAGCGCCAGACATCCTCTTTGACCGCCACCTCGCCGTTGGGTTTGCGCACAGCGACGGCCAGGGCGTGGGGCGCCCTCATCATCACCCCTTCGATAACCGCTTGTCCTCCGACAGAAATTTTCTCCATGGATTCCTTATTTCAAGCCATATTTCTTCTGGAAACGTTCCACCCGTCCGGCGGAGTCAATCAGCTTCTGCTTGCCTGTGAAAAAGGGGTGGCAGCGGGAACAAATTTCCACGGTGATCTCTTTCTTGATGGATCGGGTGCGGATCTCATTTCCGCAGGCACACTTGATCACCGCATCGACATATTGAGGATGAATCCCTTTCTTCATCGTAACCCTCCTAATGAAAAGCGTTCAGCCTTCAGCGGTCAGAAAACCCTAACTTCATCTCTCAGGATTTGGTTTGTCTTCGCTGATGGCTGATCGCTGACCGCTATTTTTTTCTGCTATCGGCTCATGGAATCTAAAAATTCGGGGTTATCCTTGGTCCCCTTCATCTTGTCCTGGAGAAATTCCATGGCGTCGATGGAATTCAAGGGCTGGAGAAGCTTTCGCAAAATCCATACCCGGTTGAGTTCATGGGAGGAAAGGAGGAGTTCTTCTTTGCGTGTGCCGGATTTATTGATGTCAATGGCGGGGAAAATTCGCCGGTCGGCTAATTTCCGGTCCAGGACGATTTCCATGTTACCCGTACCCTTGAACTCTTCGAAGATCACCTCGTCCATCCGGCTCCCGCTATCGATGATGGCGGTGGCGATGATGGTCAGACTGCCCCCCTCTTCCACATTTCTGGCAGCTCCGAAAAACCGCTTTGGACGGTGCAAGGCGTTAGAGTCCACCCCACCGGAGAGGATCTTCCCGCTGGGCGGGACAACCGTATTATAGGCGCGGGCCAGGCGGGTAATGCTGTCGAGGAGGATGATTACGTCCTTCTGGTGCTCGATCAGACGCTTGGCTTTCTCCAGGACCATCTCGGCCACCTGCACGTGGCGCTGGGCCGGTTCATCGAACGTCGAGCTGATCACCTCTCCTTTGACCGAGCGCTGCATATCCGTAACTTCTTCCGGCCGCTCGTCGATCAAGAGGACGATCAAAACCATGTCCTTGTGGTTTTCAGTCACGCTGTTGGCGATGGATTGCAGGATCATGGTCTTGCCCGCGCGCGGAGGACTGACGATCAACCCCCGCTGCCCCAACCCGATAGGTGTCAGAAGGTCCATGACCCGCATGGACATGTTATTTTCCCCTGCGACTTCCAGGTGAATTCGTTGATTGGGGTAGAGCGGGGTCAGGTTATCAAAGAGGATCTTCTCCCGGGCCAGGTCCGGCTCTTCATAATTTACAGCTTCAACTTTAAGCAGGGCAAAATAGCGCTCCCCTTCTTTGGGCGGCCGAATCTGCCCGGCAATCGTATCCCCGGTGCGCAGGTTGAACCGGCGAATCTGGGAGGGCGATACATAGATGTCATCGGGCCCGGGCAGATAATTGAAATCTGGGGACCTGAGGAAACCGAACCCATCGGGCAGCGTTTCCAGAACCCCCTCTCCATAGATTAGCCCATTTTTCTCGGTCTGGGCTTGTAGGATGGCAAAGATGAGGTCTTGCTTGCGCATCCCGCTTGAGCCCTCGACGTTGAGTTGCCTGGCTAATTTGTTCAGCTCATTGATCTTCTTTTCTTTTAGCTCAATGATATTCATTTCTGCTCCTTCAACATAATTGAGTTACTAAAATTCTTCAATCATCGCTGCCCCATCTTGCGGGTGGAAGAGATCCCCTCGCTCCTATTTCTGGAAAGAGTGCCTTGCCCGTCCTAAAGACGAAGGGAGGGAAAAGGACTTTTGGGCTTCACGGCCGAATCGCTATTTGCTCCACCGCTTCAAGAATAAATCTTTTAAGACCCCGAAAGAGCATGAGAACCTTATTCGGTTTCCCAGAAAGGAATTCTGCAGATTAGATTCCAAGGCAGATTCTTTGAAATTTTTTCGGTAATCCCTGCGGAAGGATTTCAGTTTTATTTTAAGAACTGATTAAACCTTTGTCAAGGGATTTTTACAGCCAGGTAAATGTGAAAGGCTCCTTTTTTCCTTCTTGGGGAATTTCACATGGGCCCGCCTTGAAATCAAATTTCATCGCTTTTTCTCAGGGCAATAAAATTCAGCTGTCTCCCGGAAGTTTTTCCCTCAGCCCGGTAAGAGTAAAAAGAATCGCGGTGGCAGCAGCTGCAGAGTTCCACACGATGGATGTTTTCCTCCCGCAGCCCAGCGCCTTTAAGAAGGTAGGCATTGGCCCGAGGCAAATCTAAAGACCATTTCCCTTTTCCGCGAGGAGAGGAAAGGAGTTCCCAGGGGAGTCCAGCCCTGGCAAAAACCTCCTTTACCGGCCCATCGACTTCATAGCAGCATGGCCCGATACAAGGGCCCATGGCCGCAAGAATATTCTCACTTATACTATCGAAAGTTTCCGCCATTTTCTTAAGGGCTTTCTGACAGAGGGCCCTTGCCGTCCCCCGCCAACCGGTATGGACG
>CAYQWO010000141.1:0-8151 GCA_964421095.1 uncultured Syntrophaceae bacterium | reverse complement strand
CAAAGTCGGGAAGGATTTTTTCGAGAAGACGTTCGTCTTTTGTGTGGCAGTAAGCCTCGGGGCGCGAAAGGATCCAGCGGGCAGCTTCTTCTTCCGTCCCGATCGGGCGATGAGGGATGGATGCGTCTGAAATGCTTGTCAGATAAGGAATTCTTTTATTATCCCAGGCTGTGTCGAAGTTTTCTGTAATTCCCCCGCAGGCCTTGGAATACCGGGCATCACAGATTTCATCCTGGTAGGTGATCACCGTCCCGCGGGTTTCCTGGACCGCTTCTTCAGCATATTTGGATATGATCTTCATGATGCCCTGGTAGCGCTGGCAATGGTCATCGGCGCAGACATCGAAGAGGTCGTGGTCCTCCCGGTCATACCAGCGGATCACCTCTCCTTCCTTTTCGGTCATCTTTCCCGCCGGCATGGACGTTTCTTTTGTTTTCTCCCTCCGACCGAGCGCTGCCAGAAGCCAGCTTCGGGATATGATGGCGTGGGCCTTCAGAAATTCCATCGGAGCGGCTCCACTCATCTCCGAGGAGATCACACTTGTCAGATAATCTTCCAGGGGGATTTCATTGATGGCCGCAATCGTTCCGTCCTGGCGTGGACGGAGAATCAGGTTTCCTTGAAAGGTCTGATCCTCCGTCCTCTCCCAGTGGAAGCGGCTTCCGATGGTCACATAAAAGAGTTTGAAAGTCGAATCTTGAGACGTTATGAGCCGGATCGACGCCGAACGGGCTATTTCCCGATGGGCCTCATCGGTGAGCACGATCATCCCTGCCGTCGCCTCTGCTGAAAACCGGCCTGTTACAGAGCCGAACCCCTCCGCGCAGAAATTTCCATCCAGACGACCGGTGATTTCGGTCCGCCGGTCCATGATGCCCACTTTGATCTTCGGCTCATTTTTCAATTTTGCGCCCAGCATCCCTGGAACAGAAGAAGGCGGGTTAAAGGAAAATGAGGACAAAGATAATGGAAGAAGAGGGTCCCCCCAAACAGAATTTGCCTTTCTTGTTATTTGGAATCACTTTTCTTTAGGGCTCCTAAAATGAAATCAGGGCAGACAGAAATTTGACCTTACGCCTGAAGGATCAAGACTTTCGAGCAAGCCTCTAAGGCTAATTCATTTATCATAGAATGCTGGCTGAGTCAATCAAAAATTGCGGCGATGTACGAACCACGCCCAAAATCATAATTCCTTATGCGGACAAGTTGTCTAGACGGAACTAAAGCTTGACGAAGCCCTCTTTTTCCTTTACTTACAAATTTGATTTGGCTAATATGCAAGAAAATTAATTTAGATTATGGAAAGAAAGATAAATTCGACTCAAACAACTTAGGATGCTGATCCGGAAGCAAATTTCGGTCCTTTTGGACTTTAGAAAATCGTCGAAGCTCCTTTTCGATCCTGAAGAGAATCATGAAGAGCCTGTCTTCCAACCCAGTGGGCGTATTGTAAAGGTCCCGCTCGAGTCGTGGGCGAGGGTCTGGAAGGCGGTCTCCCTTTCCTTTCTTCGACGAGGGCTCCATGGGCGATCTTTCTTTCACTGTGGGCGATTTGCTCGACCGGAATGCTGCATGTCACCCGGAGAAACAAGCGGTTGTGTGCGAAAAGATCAGGTTCACCTACGGTGAATTGAAAGCCAAGGTGGACCTGGTGGGCCGAGGCTTGCTGGGCGCCGGGGTTAAGAAAGGGGACCATGTCGCCCTCCTTATGGATAACCGGCCGGAATGGCTCCTGGTTTGCCTGGCGGTGGCAAAGATCGGTGCGGTTGTCGTACCCATCAATACTCGTTACCGTCTCCACGAGCTGGCCTACCTGCTCACGCATGCACGCCCCTCGCTGTTGATCCTGATCGACCGGTTCCATCAGGCCGACTTCATAGAGATGCTCTTCGAGCTGGACCCAAGCCTACGGAACTCCCCCCGGGAGGCGGTGAGATCGGAAAAATTCAAATCGTTGCGACAGATCTTTTGCCTGTCCGAGCGGGAGTACCCCGGGATGAAACGGTGGCAGGAGATCTTGGACTGGGCAGGAAAGGTTCCCCCGACGGGCCTTTCGGCAGCGCAAAAAAAGGTCACCCCGCAGGATATCATCTATATTCTCTACACCTCGGGAACCACGACCATGCCCAAAGGGGCGATGCTGACCCATTGGAACATTCGCCGGAACGGGGAAAATATCGCCGCGCGCATGCACGCCACCCCCCAGGACCGATTCTGGATCCCCATTCCTCTCTTTTTCAGTTTCGCCTGCGCCAATGCCCTGATGACGGCCCTGAATACAGGAGCTTGTTTGGTGCTGCAACCCTATTTTGAGCCGGAGGAGGCACTGGCCCTGATCGAAAGAGAAAGATGCACCATCCTTTATGCCAACCCGTCCATCTACCTTCCCCTACTGGACCACCCCGGGCGGAAACGCTTCGACCTCTCCTCGCTAAGGAGCGGAATCGCCATGGGCACGGCGCAAAACCTCCGCCGGGTGGTCGAAGAGTTGGGGGTCACCCAGATCAACAGTGCTTACGGCTTGACGGAAACGAGCGCCATCTGCACCATGACCGACTGCCAAGATCCTCTGGAGTTTCGCATCCAGACTTTCGGCCGGCCCTTTCCCGGGGTAGAAGTGGTGATCAAGGACCCGGATTCGGAAAAGAGGCTTCCCCCGGATGCGGACGGAGAGATCCGGGTCAAGGGATACAACGTTACCCGGGGGTATTATGACGACCCGGAGAAGACGGCGGCCAGCTTCGACGGGGAAGGTTTCTTCCGCACGGGGGACATCGGTTCACTGACCCAAGAGGGATACTTGCAATTCAAGGGCCGGTACAAAGATATGTTGAAGACCAGCGGAATCAATGTCTCCGCCGTGGAAGTGGAGAGTTTCCTGGAAGCCTATCCGGGGGTCCAGGAAGTACAGGTATGCGGAATTCCCGATAAGATTAAGGATGAGGTAGGGGTTGCTTTTATTAAAGTCTCGCCGGGGGCGACAATCATTGAGGAGGATTTGATTCGCTATTGTAAGCAAAATATCGCCAGCTACAAAATACCCAAATATTTTCGGTTCGTAAACGAATTTCCCAGAACCGGAAGCGGCAAGGTGAAGAAATTTGAGTTGCGTGACCATTTCTTGCAAGAATTGAAAGGGGTGAAATAGCCGACTTCCTCCTCTCCGATCACAAGGGTACACTTGAAACGTTTCCGCAGGGGGAAGAGTGGAATCTTGCCAGAAATGGTTTGGGAAATGAGCTCCCGCCCCCTGGAATGGAAGGGAAGGGTGGGAAGCTCGCAGAGGAATTAACCCGAATGCTACCCGTCAGGGTAGGGGCAAAAAGGAAAGGAGGGCACCATGAAAAAAGTCAAGGTTTGGTGGATTCTAACTGGGTTGTTGCTTGGTTTTTTGATGTGCGGAAACAGCGTCTCGGCAAAAGAGCCTGAAAAGTACGTCATGGGCGGCATGCAAGCTCTCAGTGGGCCAGGATACTCCGTGGTCATAGACTTAATTGTTAACGGAGCGAATCTGGCCGTGGAGGAGATAAACCAGAAAGGAGGAATCGGCGGCAAAAAAATGGAGCTGATCTGGGAGGATCACAAGGCCAAAGGACCCGAAGGCGTGGCCGCTTTAAATAAGCTGATCAGCATCAACCACATACCGGTGGCGAGCATAGGGTACACGGCACCGGTCATGGCTTGTGCTCCGATTGCGGATCAGAAGAAGGTCCTGCTGATCAACCACGGAGCTTATGGCCCGGCTCTATCCGGGGCGGGCAAATATCTATTCCACATGCCCGCCAACGAGCTGATCCTCATCCGTTGTATGTTAGATTACGCCAAAAAGAACCTCAAGGTAAAATCCCTCGGCTTGATTCATGTCAATGATGACATGGGTTTAAGCGTCAAAGAATTCCTCACCGAATATTGCAAAAAAATCGGTATAAGCTTTCTCGGAAGCGAAGCCTTTGACCTGGCTGCCTCTGACTACAGCGTCCAGATCGAAAAAGCCAAACGGTGGAAAGCAGATGCAATCTATGCCAGTGTGCATCGCCATCCGGGCTTGCTCAGGCAAGCAACCGAGAAGGGCTGGACGCCCCAATGGATTGCCTGTCCTTTCTATACTTACGGGGAGTTCTTGACGCAGTCTGGGAGGGGGATCAATGGAGCGATTTCCAGCGCAGCCGATGTGAGTATGGAGCGGAATCCAGGTTTGGTGAAAGTGAAGGAGAGCTGGGAAAGAAAGTATGGAAAAGACAGTTGGCCCAAAGCCGGGGTTAGCTTTTTGGGTTATGACTATGATGTTCCTTACATCGTTAAGACCCTGGTGGAATACGGGAAGAAAAAAGGATGGGAAGACTACTGGTCGGGGGAGAAATTACGGCAGGCTTTACTGGAGATTCGTTCTTTCGAAGGCTGTATGGGCAAGATCACCTTCGACCCCAAGACCGGTTTGAGCTATCGCAACGTGCAGCTCTTCAAAGCAGTGGAAAATCCGGCCCAAAAGGATACTTATCAATGGGAATCAATTGGGTTTTATAGTTATGATCGAATCGAAAAATTGGGGGAGTGAGGATAAACCTGGGGTTTCCCCTGAAAACTTCCGGCTTGATTTCTTAGCAGGGGAGGCCCCAGGCCAAGATTCAAATGAGGGAGCAAGAATTTGGAGGTTAGTAGAGGTTAGCCACCATGGATCTGTTATGGCCTCTCATCGTGGATGGAGTCTGCACGGGAGCTAGATACGCGATCCTGGGCATGGGCTTTGCTCTGATCTTCAATACGCAGCGCATGTTTGATATCTCCTTCGGAGGGATCTATACCTGGTGCGGTTTTGCGCTGTGGATACTCG
This sequence comes from uncultured Syntrophaceae bacterium, assembly GCA_964421095.1. GTDB lineage: Bacteria > Desulfobacterota > SM23-61 > SM23-61 > SM23-61 > CAYQWO01. The sequence goes on along the minus strand of CAYQWO010000141.1, from coordinate 3,320 downwards.
TGCGCCATGCGGGCATGGGTATGACCTCGGCCGGGGTGATGGTTTTGGGCCTGGCTTTTTGCTTGAGCTACTCGATTCAGAAAATTTACATGTCGAGAATGCGCAATCGTTCGGATTCGGCGGTGAGCATCTTGCTGGGCAGCATGGCCGTTTTAATAGGCATGGAGGCCATCGTAACTATTTTTTGGGGTGGGGAAATCCGAGCGGCAAGAGTTGGGGATGCGGAAGTATTCAAATGGGGGTCGATCCAAATCTCGGATATCAAGCTATACACCCTACTCTTCGCTTTATCCATTTTCCTGCTATTTCGATATCTCTTTATGAGGATGCCTTTAGGATTGAACGCGCGGGCCATCGCCACCAACCCCCTTTTATCCAAGATCGTGGGCCTGGAAACGGAAAAGATCATAACGTTAACGACTTGTTTTGGGTGCATGATTATCGGCGTTGACGCGGTTTTGGTTTGTGCGGACACGGGAGTTTATCCGGCGATAGGCTTTCAGAGTGTTTTGATTGCCTTCATGGCCGTCATTTTGGGAGGGATTGGAAGCTTCGCCGGAGCAGCCATTGGGGGGCTCACGATCGGATTCGTCCGAACGGTAGCGGTCTTGCAGTTTCCGACGCTCTGGCAGGAGATGATTCTTTTTGTGATTCTTTTTCTGATCATTGCTTTCCGGCCCATAGGCATATTCGGCATTAAGGACTGGAAGAGTGAGGTATAGAAATGGAATATCTATTGCACATTCTCATTATCATCCTCATTAATATCATTTTAACCGTATCTTTCAATATCTTGCTGGGCTATACCGGGATCTTTGCTTTGTGTCACGCTGGTTTCTATGGGATCGGGGCCTACGCCGCTACCCTGCTGATGAAGAATTTTGGCTTAGAGTTTCTACCCGCCTTGGTCTGCGCCATGGGAATCACCATGCTCTGCAGTCTGATCGTGGCCATTCCGGGATTACGCATTCATTGGGATTACATGGTGATCTTTGCTTTCTCTTTTCAAATGATCGTCTACCATGTGATGATTAATTGGATGGAGTTGACCCGGGGCCCCCAGGGGATTGCGGGAATCCCCGTAGCCACGATCTTCGGCTTCCAATTTGATTCCAAGACTTCGTTTCTCCTTTTATGTCTTGTGATAACCTCGGCGGTTGTATACTTCGTAAAGCGGATCGAATCCTCGTCTTTTGGTTTGGCATTAAAGGGGATAAAGGATGATGAGATGGCCGTCAAGTCGGTGGGCAAGAATGTCACGACCTATAAAATCATCGCCTTTGTGATGGCTGCTGGCCTAGCGGCCGTCGCGGGGGCGTTAATTTCTGTATACATATCTTACATCGGCCCAGGCTATTTTGATTTGCATACATCCATTTTCATCTTGATCTGCCTAATTTTCGGGGGCATGGGCAGCATCCGAGGGGCTATCTTGGGAACGGCTGTGCTGACCGCCCTCCCGGAATTGCTTAGATTCATCCCGAACCTACCTAGCACCATTCTGGGCGGAACCCGGGATTTAATTTATGCAACTATCTTGACCTTTTTCATGCTGTATCGACCGCAGGGGATTGTGGGAAAAACGAAACAATAAGAAGAGGGGCGGAGCATGTCCATCATCCTGGAAGCCGCAGGAGTTCATAAAGCCTTTGGTGGCTTGATGGCCCTTCATAATGTGGATGTGAAGATTGAGGAGAGAAAGATAACCGGATTAATCGGGCCAAATGGGGCAGGGAAAACGACCCTCTTTAACGTTTTATCCGGGTTTATGAAACCGGATCGGGGTCAGATTCTGTTCAAAAACAGGGATATCACTGGGGAGGATCCGCAAAAGATTGTCCATTTGGGTATGGCCAGATCGTGGCAGGGGCTTAGGCTCTTTGAAAATCTGACCGTCCTGGAGAATGTGGCAATGTCTCTACCCCGGAATGATAATGAAAATGCCGTGAAGATCATTCTGGGCTCTTGGTTGAAGAACCAGACCAAAATCAAGAAAGCGCTGGAGGTTTTAGAACTGATCCAAATCAAAGATCGAGCCTCTGCCCTAGTAAAGGAATTGTCATTCGCCGAACAGAAATTAGTGGCCATCGCCAGGTTATTAGCCACTGAGGCGGAAGTTCTATTGCTCGACGAACCAACCAGTGGCTTAGATGAGAAGACCGTGAATATGGTGATCGCGCCCCTCTTGAAGGAATTGGTGGCCCAAAGGGGGAGGACGATTTTCCTCGTGGAGCATAGCATTAAAGTGGTGTTCAATATGTGCGAAAGGGTTTTCTGTTTAAACGAAGGGCAGATCGTGGCCTCTGGACACCCTCTAGATTTGCGCCAAGATGAAGAATTGAACCGGGCCTTTTTCCAAATCATTTAAAAGGAGCGGTGTGTTGCTTAAAGTCAGCGATGTAGAGACCGGCTACAAGAATAAACAGGTTCTTTTCGGGATCTCCTTGGAAGTGGCCCCGGGTGAAATCGTGGGCATTCTGGGGCACAATGGGGCGGGGAAAAGTACTCTACTCAGTGCGATTTATGGCCTGATTGGCATTTTCCGTGGCAAAGTAGAATTTCTGGGGGAGGATATCACGGGAAATACGATCCGGGCCAACGTCCAGAAAGGGCTCGTCTTCGTCGCTGGCGGCCATCAGGTTTTCAAAGAACTATCGGTTATGGAGAATTTCAAAATCATTAAGTACTTGCACAAGTATGAAGATTTCGATTCTCGACTCGAAAATGTCTTTAGGATCTTTCCACGCATGAAGGAGCGAAGAGCGCAAATCGCCCGAACCCTGAGCGGGGGGGAACAGCAAATGTTGGCCATTGCCATAGGTTTACTGATGAACCCCAAACTGCTGATCCTGGATGAACCTTCTTTGGGTTTGGCCCCCCTTCTGGTGGCCAATATCATGGAGACGATCCAATTCATCAACCGGGAATACAAGGTGAGCATTCTTCTCGTGGAACAAAACATCAAATACGCCTTGGACATCTCCTCGCGAATTTATGTCATGCGTATGGGAAAAATGTTGTTGCACAATCCGGTTGAGGAGTTCAGGAAGCGAGAGAGTTATGTCGATTTGTTCTAAAAATGATCCGTAAAAAATATTCTTTAGGCTGCGGGGGAGTATTGTGGATGAGCGAGGTGATGAAAAAAGGGCGTTCTCGTGAAAATTAGGCGCAACTCCCAGCTTCGTAATTATATAGTAATTTTATTACCTTTGGATGCAGATGTGAATCAGGGGACACATCACTTATTTGATGGAATCCGGCGATTTGCGTCCTGGTTTCCCCTTCTGCAAATTGCGCCCAGTCTTTGTCTCAATGCGTGC
>CAYQWO010000140.1:0-8181 GCA_964421095.1 uncultured Syntrophaceae bacterium | reverse complement strand
TTTCTCTGGAGGACGTAAAGATACTCCACAAAGATGGGGAGGCCCTGGCCTCTTTTCGCCAGATTTACCGTTCTGATACGCTTCGAAGCACAGGAAAGAAAACTCTGATTTTGAAGCAGGAAGGCGACTCCTGGAAAATCATCCGGGAGACCTTCAGCCGATCCAAAGAATAAGACCTCCTAATTCCACCAGATCTACGAACATTTATCCCTCTAAAGAGGAAATGCAAATAAACAGACTGGGCATATGCCCGGGGAAATATAATTGACAGAGAGATTCTGGCAACGATATGATGCTATAAAATAATCAGCCATCAGCTTTCAGCATAAAGCTGTGAAACGAGTCGCTCCAGTCTGGGCACTTTTCCATGTTTTGCTGAATGCTGAGCGCTTATGTTGCTTTCTATCGGAGGTTTGGAGATGCGCAGCGATCTGATGAAAAAGGGGCTGGAGAAAGCGCCCCACCGTTCTCTCTTTAAGGCCATGGGCTTGACAGACGAAGAAATCCGCCGGCCGATGGTCGGCATTGCTAACTCAGCCAATGAAATCATTCCCGGCCATATTCATCTGGATAAAATCGCCGAAGCTGTTAAGGCCGGGGTGCGCCTGGCCGGGGGCACGCCGGTTGAATTTTCCACCATCGGCGTGTGCGACGGCATCGCCATGAACCATGAGGGCATGAAGTATTCTCTGGCCAGCCGGGAGCTGATCGCGGATTCCATCGAAATCATGGCCATCGCTCATCCTTTCGATGCTCTGGTCTTGATCCCCAATTGCGATAAGATCGTCCCGGGAATGCTCATGGCGGCCATGCGGTTGAACATTCCGGCGATTGTCCTCAGTGGCGGACCCATGCTGACCGGAAAATTTGAGGGAAAGGAAGTGGACCTGATCGGGGTTTTCGAGGGCGTGGGCCGTGTGGCCCGCGGCGAATGGACAGAAGCCCGGTTGAAAGAGATGGAGGAATGCGCTTGCCCGGGATGCGGCTCCTGCGCGGGTATGTTCACGGCCAACTCCATGAATTGTCTGTCCGAAGCTCTGGGGGTCTCTTTGCCGGGTAATGGGACAATCCCGGCAGTGATGGCGGCCCGCATGCGGTTGGCCAAGATGGCGGGCATCAAAGTCATGGAACTCTGGAAGAAGAACATCCGTCCGAGAGACATCGCCACCTTGAGCGCCTTCAAGAACGCCATGGCTGTGGACATGGCCTTAGGCTGTTCGACCAACACCGTTCTGCACCTCCCGGCAATCGCCCATGAAGCCAAAATCAAATTAGATTTGGACCTCTTCAACAAAATCAGCGACCGGACTCCTCACCTCTGCTTTCTCAGCCCGGCCGGCCCCCATCACCTGCAAGACTTGGATGCTGCTGGTGGCGTTCCGGCTGTGATGAGCGAACTGGACAAGCTGGGGGTGCTGGATAAGAGGGTCATGACCGCGACTGGAAAAACCTTGGGGCGGAATCTGAAAGGAGTGAAAGTCAAGAACTATGACGTAATCAAGCCGATCCACGACCCCTACCACAAAGAAGGAGGCATTGCCATCCTGAGGGGCAACCTGGCTCCGGGCGGGGCCGTGGTCAAGCAATCGGCTGTGGCGCCAGAAATGATGGTAAACGAAGGCCAGGCCATCGTCTTCGAATCCGAGGAAGATACGATGGAGGCGATCCTCAAAGGAAAGGTGAAGCCAGGGCACATTGTGGTGGTGCGTTACGAGGGGCCTAAGGGGGGCCCGGGAATGCGCGAGATGCTCTCCCCCACTTCGGCAATCGTGGGCATGGGGCTGGACAAAGATGTAGCTCTGATCACCGATGGCCGGTTCAGTGGCGGCTCCCGGGGCGCAGCCATCGGGCATATTTCTCCGGAAGCAGCCGAGGGGGGGTTAATCGCCTTGGTGAAAAATGGCGATCGGATCTCCATCGACATCCCCCAAAAGAAGCTGACCCTGCTGGTAGGCCAGGAAGAGATCAGGAGAAGAAGGAAAAATTGGAAGAGGCCAGCTCCCAAAATCAAGTCAGGCTACGCCGCCCGATACGCCCAATTGGTCACTTCAGCGGGCACAGGAGCGGTTTTAGAAGAAAAAATTTAAAGAGAGGGGAGACCGGAGGGCAAGCCGGCGGGACCCGGAGGGAAAAGGTGCCCTTTGCTGGGAAAATTTTTTTTGGAGAGATTCATTTTTTTCTTGACAATTTTCTTAGTTTTTCTAAACTATAGAAAAATGGATTTAGATCTATTTATAGATTTATATTTAAAAAAAAATATATAAATCTATCAAGATCCTCTGGAGTAAGCCATGAGGACTTCCGATATATTAAAAAAACTAAACATTCCAAGGCATAAGCTTTATTACCTGGAGCAAAAGGGATACATCAAGCCAAAACGGATTCCGATGGGAGAACTGGAGGCCAGAGAATATACCGAAGAAGATTTCAGAAAACTGGAACTGATCTGGAAATATCTGCAAAGTGGCTTCAAACATAAAATCGCCTACCAAAAGGCGATGGAAGACCTACAAAGTCCAAAACTTGACCTGGAGAGGGAACCATGAGCGTCGCTGGCAGTACCTTGCTCCCTAGGGAGCCACTCAAAAGTGTCGGTAGCGCAGAAGCTATTCCTTCTGCAGAGGAAGAACACCAACCCAACCCCTGGAAAGAAGCCACGGAGGAGGAATGGGATGACTGGCGATGGCAGCTGAAGAATCGGGTTACGAGAGCGGAGCAGCTCAAATTCATTCTAAATTTAAGCCCGGAAGAGATCGAGGCCATCGAGGCCTCCAAAGGGAGGATGGCCACCGCTATCACCCCTTATTTTGCCAAACTGATGGATCGCAATGATTCCAACTGCCCCATCCGCCGGCAGGCCATCCCCACCATGGCGGAATTTCACCTCTCCCCTGCTGACCTTTTAGACCCCTGCGCGGAAGATGAAAATTCTCCGGTGCATGGCCTGGTTCATCGGTACCCCGACCGGGTACTCCTTCTGGTCACGGATAAGTGCGCGGTCTACTGCCGCTACTGCACGCGCCGGCGCCTGGTGGGCTCCAGCGAAAAATGCATTACCGAAGAAGAGCTGGACGAGGCCGTCGCTTACATCCAAGCCACCAAGAAAATTCGCGACGTCCTGATCTCCGGTGGAGACCCTCTGCTCTTAGAAGACAACCATTTGGAAGGAATCATTGCCAAAGTAAGAAAAGTTCCCCATGTAGAGATCGTCCGCATCGGCACGAGGGTTCCAGTGACCCTCCCCCAGCGCATCACCCCCTCACTGACCTCGATGTTGAAGAAATACCATCCTCTTTGGATCAGCATCCATTTCAGCCATCCCAAAGAAATTACCAGGGAAGTCCGCCGGGCCTGTGCCATGTTGGCCGAGGCCGGAATTCCCCTCGGAAGCCAGACCGTCCTTTTGCGGGGGATCAATGACCGCCCGGTGGTCATGAAGCGTCTGATGCATGAGCTGTTGAAGATTCGTGTCCGCCCCTACTACATCTACCAGTGCGACCTGGCCATGGGCACAGAACATTTCCGCACCCCCATTGCTGTAGGGATCAACATCATCGAAAAGCTCCGCGGGCATACGACGGGTTATGCGGTTCCCAGCTTTGTCATCGATGCCCCTGGCGGCGGCGGGAAGATTCCCGTGGGGCCGACCTACATGATTTCCCAGGATAAAGGCAAAATGGTTCTGCGGAACTATCAGGGCAAGGTGTTCGAATATCAGGAGCCCCGGAATAACGGCTCCTGATAGGCCGGCCAAGGTGTAACGAGTTAACATTTCTACCGGGTAAAGCCCTCTCGCTGGAAGAGAGAGGGCTTTTTTATTTTTGAATCTTCTCCAAATTCGTTGAAGGATTTATTATCCACTTTTCTTATGTTGCACCGGAAATGGAGGAAACATATACAATGTATCTGCATGGCCCCGGCCGGATTGCCCGTCAGTCGCCAAAAAAGGTAGTGGTCCTTCCATGGGCTACGCCGGGTCGGCATGGGAATTCTGTGGGAAATCAAAGGACAGGTCCTTCCATCTCTGCCGACCTGTCTTCCCGGCTAAAGTGCCCAGGAGATAGAAGTAATCGGCGGAGACCTCAGTGATTCATGCCCGTTTTTGGCTTCCTGCCGTTCAATCCGGCCGGTGCCAACGGACAAGCAGAACCGATTTGCTGGCCCAGGCGGGAGGGCCTTCTTCCCGCCATGGGCGGGACAAAACCCGGCGGGAGTTGTTTTTCTTCTTGGGCTCGCTGGGTTTCCGCAGAGGGGAGCGGGGAGGGAAGGACTGGTCTTGGAAGAAGCGCAGAAGCCCGCTCCGCGGAAGAAGGTACCAGTGCCTGTTTTGGCAAGCAGAAGGCCCTTCTGTCTGGGCCAAGGATAGGATTATTGACTTTTTTGATTGACGAATTTGGAGATGGACTTCATTTTTTTGGTCTTTTTTGCAGGGCGAGTTCAATGACTTCGTCCATGCGCTGAACGAAGTGAAACTTCATACCCTTTTTCACCTCTTCTGGGACCTCCTCCAGATCTTTCTCGTTTCTTTTGGGCAAAATGACTGTGGTAATGCCCGCCCGTTTGGCCGCCAAGACTTTCTCCTTAATCCCCCCCACTGGCAAGACTAAGCCCCGCAAGGTGATTTCGCCGGTCATGGCCACATCGCTGCGTACCGGCCTTCCCGTAAGAAGAGAGGTGAGAGCGGTGAACATGGTCACGCCCGCGGATGGTCCGTCTTTGGGAATCGCCCCCGCAGGAACGTGAATGTGGATGTCGCTATGCTCAAAAAAATCCTGGGGAATTTTAAAGTCCTGGGCGCGCCCACGCACATAGCTCAAGGCGGCCTGAGCCGACTCCTTCATAACCTCTCCCAGTTGACCCGTAAGGGAGAAGCCTTTGCGCCCTTTCATCCGGGTGGCTTCGACGAAGAGAATATCTCCGCCCGTCGGAGTCCAGGCCAGGCCTGTGGCCACCCCCGGCTCGGAGGTGCGTTCGGCCACCTCGGAGAAAAATTTTTCCGGGCCGAGGTACGTAGAGACGTCCTCCGCTCGGATGATGGTCAACCCCCCCTGGCCTTCGGCCACACGCTTGGCCACCGCCCGGCAGATATTGGCGATTTCCCTCTCTAAGTTGCGGACTCCGGCTTCACGAGTGTATTCGAGCGTGATACGGCGAATCGCCCCATCTTCGAATTCTATATTATTATCAGTAAGGCCGTGGGCCTCGAGCTGTTTGGGGATTAAAAATTCTTTGGCAATTTTTAATTTCTCTTCTTCGGTGTATCCGGGCAGGTCCAGGACCTCCATGCGGTCGCGCAGGGCTGGGGGAATCGGGTCCAGGATGTTCGCCGTGGTAATAAACATCACCTTGCTAAGGTCAAAGGCCACGTCGATATAATGGTCGGAAAAGGCGTAATTCTGCTCCGGGTCCAAAACCTCCAGCAGAGCGGCAGACGGATCCCCCCGAAAATCCATTCCCAGTTTATCAATCTCGTCGAGCATGAATAACGGGTTATTGGAGCCGGCCTTGCGGACCCCCTGAATGATCCGCCCGGGCAGAGCACCGACGTACGTGCGGCGGTGCCCACGGATTTCGGCTTCATCCCGCACCCCCCCCAGGGACATGCGGATGAATTTGCGTCCCAGAGCCCGGGCGATGGATTTGCCCACCGAGGTTTTTCCCGTACCCGGAGGCCCGACAAAGCAAAGAATCGGCCCTTTCATATCTGCCTTGAGCTTGCGCACCGCCAAATATTCCAGGATGCGTTTTTTCACTTTCTCCAGGTCATAATGATCTTCATCCAGGACCTTCTGCGCCTGAGCAATATCCAGGTTGTCTTCGGTGGAAACCGCCCAGGGAAGATCGATCAACCACTCCAGGTACGTTCGAGACACAGTGTATTCGGCCGCGGCCGGGGGCATCTTGGCCAGACGGTCCAGCTCCCGTTCTCCTTCTTTCATGGCCTCGGGGGGCAGTTTCGCCTGGGTCAGGCGCTGGCGCAGCTCTTCAATTTCGGCAGTCCGCTCGTCTTTCTCCCCCAATTCTTTTTGGATGGCCTTAAGCTGCTCCCGCAGGAAATACTCCCGCTGCGATTTGTCGATTCCTTCGCGCACCTGACTCTGAATCTTGGAGCCCAACTCCAGGACGCTCAGTTCCCTGGTCAGAAAAAAATTGGCTTTTTCCAGGCGGGCCTTTACATCCAGGGTCTCCAGTATGGCTTGTCTTTCTTCTAAGGGAATATTCAGGGTGGAGGCGATAAGATCGGCCAAGGCCCCAGGTTCTTCCAGATTCATGGCCATGATGGCCAGCTCCGCGGGGAGGTTGGGAGCCAGCTCTACAACCTTCTGGAAAATCCCCTTCACTCCCGCCATCAGAGCCTCGACATCCGTGGTCTTCTCCCCGTGATCTTTCAGGGGCGCGACTTTGGCCCGAATGTAGGGTTCCCGCTGGGTGAATTCCACCACCCGAATGCGGGAGATGCCCTGGATGAGCAGGCGGAGGCTATTGTTGGGCATTTTGATCATCTTCAGGATGGAGGCCCCGCATCCAATATCGAATAAATGTTCTGTCTGGACTTCCTCGACCTCTTTTTTCTTGATGGCCACCACGCCGATCATTTTGTTCGACAGCAGGGCGGCGTCGATCAGCCGGATCAGGCGCTCCTGGCTGACCATCAGCGGCAGGAGCATCCGGGGGTAAAGGACAGCTTCGCGAATGGGCAGGATGGGCAATTCTTCGGGCAGTTCGATCCCCTTCGATCCTGCCCCCTTTTCTGTTGCACCGCCCAAGCCTGCATCCTCCAGGACCATTTCTGCCTCGTCGGAGTTCATATGCGGATTCGCCTTCATCGGACGTTCACCTCCACGGTCTTCGAGATCGGCTCTTTCCTCTTGGGCACAGTGACAACCAGGAAGCCATCGCGGTAGGTGGCCCGGATCTCATCTACCTTGAGGGGAAAGGGAATCCGCAGAGTGCGCTCGAAATATCCGTAATCGATCTCCATCTGGTGCAGCCGGGTCTTGGAGAAGGGAGAAGCTTCGGTTCTCGTTCCGGAGATGGAGAGGCGGTCTTTCTCGAAGACGACATTTATATCTTCCCTTCTCATGCCAGCGATCTCCATGATGATCACCAGGTCCTCCTCCGTCTCATAGATGTCCATCGGCGGGTGGAATCTCTGGTCAGCCTGGTATCCCACCAGCGGTTTGGCCTCTTTGAAAAATTCGCCCATGAGACGATGGATCTGGTTTCTCATCTTATCGAAATCATCGGTGTACATGATCCCCTCCCGGTATCAAGCCTTCAGTATTAAGTTTCTAATAAAAAAACACATCACGTCAATAACTATTTCCGATATCAAGAGCCCCTTGTTTCTTGAACAAGGGTCTTTTTTCTGGTAAGATAATTTATTTAATTCGGCCAACCACGGTCCAAAATTGGTATGAAATTCCTGGCTGGCCCACTTCGCAGGAGGATCCGTCGTGACAGAGATCAAGAGCGCGATCGAGCTGGCCATGGAAAAAACGAAAGGGCTGCGGCTTTCCCATGAGGAGAAAGAAAAGCTCAAAGAGGAAGAACTGCAATCCAAAGCTCAGAGCCTGGTGAATCGCTTCCTGGAGGTAGATTTTCACCTGAGGGAAGTGGAGAAGGATTTAGGCAAATACCCTCCCGAGCAGCGGCCGCATCTGGAGAAGCTTATAATTCATTTCCTCGCGGAGGCGATTGCCCTCGACCGGGATAACGACCTCATTTTCCAGGGCATCGAGGCCTTCCAGAAGGAAAGCAAAAACACCATCAAAAAATTACAGGAATTAATAAAGAGCTACCGCCAGCGGAAAGAAAAAGAATATAAACAGACCGAGAAGGATTTGCTGAAAAAATTGGAACGGCAGGGAATCTCCGGCTCGGCAGTCCAGCCAAAGATCGAGGGGTGCCAGGAGTGGCAGGATGCCTTAGCCAAATTTGCGCAGCCTTTTGCAGACCACCTCCATATCCTTAAAAAGGAACTGCAAAAATAGCCGCCCTCTAAGAACCCAGAATTCTTCGAACCCGAAGACCGCAAAATATTGAGTTTTGCATAAATAATGAAACAAAGATCGGCAGCGCATTTCCCCCCTCACCTTTATCCTCTCCCTCGATGGAGACTGTGCCGCAAATCGTTTTCCACCGGCCGGGGTTCAGGGGTGAGCGCCGCAGAATCGGCGG
>CAYQWO010000139.1:0-8203 GCA_964421095.1 uncultured Syntrophaceae bacterium | reverse complement strand
ACCGCCATGTAATTCTGCATCAGAGCAGTCATCTTCCCTTTACCCTCACCAGAGGTCCCATCCATAGCTTTGACATAGCCCATCTCTGGGACAGGCACCCCCCCTTCCACCTGGTGTGAAAGACCCTCGAGATGGCAGGCCCCGCGGTTGGAGGTCGCCCAACTGAGGGCCAAACTTACTGTTGGGGTAGGGTTGGTCTGGGAGACTTCCAATCCTTTGGAGTGCAGAGCAAAGCTTTCTGTCTCCCCCCTTAAGGCCTTAGCCGCTTTCTCTACCCCGTCTGCGAAAAAGACCCCTACTCCTTTGCGACTGGCGATCTTCTCGATCAAAGAGGCGATGGCCTTCGTGTTTCCCCATCGTAAATCAAGCCCATCCGCCTCCTTGAGGAATCCCCGGGTGAACGATTCGATGGCAAACCCCACAGCGACTCCCGTAGACATGGTGTCCAACCCGAGGTCGTTACAGAGGTAATTTAAGTTGATGATCGACTTGAGGTCATCGTTAAAGAGCAGGGAGCCCAGAGCACTCAATGTTTCATATTCGGGGCCATGGCCCACTACTCCCATGTAAGGTCCTTCGTCAACCTTGACATCCTTGCCGCAGCGAATGGGACAAGAGAAACAACCGTAATGCTTCTCCAGGTGGCCGGCCACCATCGTAGGCCCGGAAATCTTCTTAGCGCCGTCCCAGTGAGAGAGAAGATAATTCTTAATGGGCAAGGCCCCTATTGCTTCTTTGGACTCGATGAGAGCGGCGGTGCCGAATTTCCTTAAACCCTCCACGTACTGGAGATTGGGGATGAACGATCGGGGGGCATCTTCAATAATCTTTGGATCATGGAAGATGAGCTTCTTATCTCCCCTGACGACAAGGGCCTTAAGGTTCTTCGCACCCATGACTGCCCCTAGCCCTGTACGAGCCATGACCCGGGCCTCAGGTCCCCCCGTGATCACCCCAGCCATGAAGCAGCGGTTTTCTCCAGCCGGCCCAATGGCGGCGACGCGGGCCTTGGGGTCGGTCTCCTTCAAAAGTTTCTCTGTGCTTTCAAAAGTCCCTTTCCCCCATAGAGAAGCAGCGCTGCGCATCTCCGCCCCTTTGGGAGTGATCCATAGATAAGAAGGTTCTGGACCTCTCCCCGTGATCACCAAGCCATCAAACCCGGTGAACCTCAGTTCTGGCCCCCAGTAACCGCCGGCATTGGCCTCGCCCCAGTGGCCTAGAGGGGACTTGGCACAAACGGAGATCCGGCACCCACATGGAACAGGAACTCCGGTGAAAAGGCCGGTCATGAAGATTAGAGGAGAGTCGGAATGGAAAGCATCAACTGCGGGGTCGAAACGACTGAAGAGGATGGAGGCGGCCAGGCCGCTTCCCCCGAAGTACTTGCGCAGAACCTCTTCGCCATATTCACTCACCCGGGTCTGCCGGGTGGAAAGGTCTACTTCCAGGATGCGGTAAGAAATCCCAGCCATGGAAAAATTCCCTTCATCAAAAACATTTTCACCGCAGAGAACGCAGAGGACGCAGAGATTTCAGTAATTGAATAACTAAAGACCAAATGATGAATTACACTTTCTAAAATTTGCAATTTGATTTTGGAACTTTCTCCGCGCCCTCTGCGCTCTCTGCGGTGAAATTCTTTTTTACATTCCAAGATAAGCTTTGCGGATCATGTCGCTCTTCAGGAGCTCTGACCCTGCCCCCTCCAGGACAATAGCTCCAGTCTGGAGAACATACGCCCGGTCGGCCAGCTCCAGAGCATCGCGCACTTTTTGCTCCACCAGAAGGATGGTGGTGCCCTGAGAGCTGATCCGCTTGAGCACTTCGATCACTCTTCTGGAGAGGGAGGGCATCAGGCCCAGAGAGGGTTCGTCGAGCATCATCAACTTCGGTTTGGACATGAGCCCGCGGGCGATGGCCAGCATCTGCTGCTCTCCGCCGGAAAGCGTTTCCCCCATCTGACTCTTTCTCTCTTCCAGGATGGGGAAGAGCTGGTAGATCTCCCGCAAAGTTTGTTCGATTTCGAGCGTGGACGAGCGGGTATGGGCTCCCACCAGCAGGTTATCCAGGACTGTCAGCTTACTGAAGATCCTCCGCCCCTCGGGGATATGGGAAATACCTTGGGTCATGATCCGGAATGCTGGCAGGGTATCCACCCGCTGCCCGAGGAAATGAATCTCCCCGCTTAACGGGCGGAGCAAGCCGGAAATGGTCTTCAGGATGGTGGACTTGCCCGCGCCGTTAGAGCCAACGATGGAGACCATCTGTCCTTCTTCCACCTTGAAGGAAACCTCGCGGATCACGGGCACGCCCAGGTAGCTGACGCAGAGCTTCTTGACCTCAAGCATGGTAGGACTCGCCGAGATAGGCCTCGATCACTTGCGGATTCTTGACAATTTTATCCGGAGAATCTTCAGCAATTTTTTTCCCTGAGTCGAAGACCACCACCCGTTGGGAGATGGACATGATCACTTCCATGACGTGCTCGACGACGATCAGGGTGATGCCCTGGTCGTGAATTTTTTTGATCAGCTCGATGGCCTCATTCATCTCCGTGGCGTTCAGGCCGGCCATGGCCTCGTCGAGCATCAGCAGCCTGGGGTGGGTGGCCAGCGCCTTGGATATCTCCAGGCGTTTCTGGTCGGCGATGGTCAGGTTGCCAACCAAGAAATCCTTTTTTTCGTAGAGGCCGGTGAACTTTAAAATTTCCAGAGTCTGTTCATAAGCCTGGGCAGCCTCGGCCATGCGGCAAAAGGCTCCCACGATAACGTTCTCCCAGGTGGTCATTTCCTTGAAGACCTGGACAATTTGGAAAGTTCGGGCCAAGCCCAGCTTGCACACCTTGTTAGGGCGGAGACCGGTAATATTATGGCTGTCAAACCGGATGGAGCCGGTGTGTGGGTGCAGGTAGCCGCTCAGGCAATTAAAAAAAGTCGTCTTGCCCGCGCCATTCGGCCCGATGAGCCCGATGACTTCCCCTTGGTGGACGGAAAGGGTGACGTCGTCTACGGCAGTTAAGTTGCCAAATTTCATGGTTAAGTTCTTAACATTGAGGATTTCCATATGATTACTTCCCTGCTTTTTTGAAAAATCCGGCCACCCCCTGCGGCTGGAACACAGAGATGACCAAAATCAGCGCCCCGAAGACAATCAGGTCTACTCCTTTCCCCGTTCCTCCCAGTAGAATCCGGCTGTATTCCGAAAGCGGAATCAAGATCATTGAGCCAAGGATGGGGCCGATAATCGTGCCCGCTCCTCCCAGGACGGTGACGAGAACGATTTTTATGGATATGTCGAGAGACAGAACAGAGGGGGGATCGATGTACAGAATGTATTGGGCGTAAAAAGAACCGCAGAGAGCCGTCAGAAAGGCGCTGATGATCATGGCCACCATCTTGAATTTTGTGGTATCGATTCCGAGGCCTTCCGCGGCCTCGGGGCTCTGTTTGATGGCCCGGAAATAAAAGCCCAAACGGGAGCGCTCAATCTTATAGGCCAATAGCAAGACCAGGACAAACAAAATGAAAGCAATGTAGAAGTAAGGGATCTTGGTCTTATACCACATGAAATTGAGCAGGTTCTCCGGGAGAACGGGCGCCGGAAGGCCGATGGCTCCTTCGACGAAATCCCAGTTCATGAAAAGACGCTCGACAATCTCGGCCACGGCAAAAGTGGAAATGGCAAAGTAATGTCCCTTGAGCCGGAAGACGGGGTAGCCGATGAGAACGGCCAGGATTACGGCGATGCCGCCGCCGATCAGCATCCCGGCCCAGGGGGTTAAGCCAAATTTCTTGAGCAGCACCAAAGCCGCATAAGCCCCCACCCCGAAGAAGGTGGCATGGCCGAAGGAGACCTGACCGGCGTATCCCCCGATCACGTTCCACGCCTGGCTCAGGGTGGCAAAGAGCATGAACATAATCAGGACATGGTGAAAATGAATATTGTCGGAGGTCCAGGGGAGGAGAAAAAGGACCAGCAAAGGAATTACCGCGGATGGCTTTTTAAATAAGGAAAAGGCGCTGGTTTCCATACCTTACCACCCGAAGAGGCCTTTGGGCCGGATGGAAATCACGATCAGATACATGACTAAAACCACCGTATACTTAAAGACTGGCGAAATGAAAACCCCACCCGCGGTTTCCACCACCCCAATAATGATGCCCGCCAGGAACGCCCCGGTGATATTTCCGAAACCTCCCAGGGCCACGGTAACAAAAGCCAGGATAGTAAACATACTTCCCACGCCCGGGAAGACGTAATAGAAATTCATCAGCAAAGCTCCGGCAACGCCCACGCAGGCCCCGCCGAGGCCGAAAGTCAGGGCATAGATGCGGTCGATGTCGATGCCCATGAGCAAGGAGGCATCCCGGTCCAGAGCTGTTGCCCGAACGGCTCGGCCGGTCTTGGTTTTGAAGATCAGATAATAAATCAAATACGTGATCAACCCGCTTCCCACCGCAGCCGCTACTTCTGGCAAGCTGAAGTGGAGATTGAAGAAGCTGAGGGTCTTTTCGCTGAGGAGGGTCCCCTGGATATGGCGAAAATCGGGAGTCCAGAAGAACTGGGCCAAATTCTTGATGAGGATCGAAAGGCCAAAGGTGGCCAGAAGGGCCGTCAAGCCGGGAGCGTTCAGTACCTTCTTGATGATCAGCCGGTAGGTGAGGAACCCCGTGGCGAAGAGAGCAGCCACAGAAACCGGTAGAGACCAGAGCGGGTCAACGTTCCAGAGGGAAAACATCCAGAAGGAAACAAACATGGCCAGCATTAGGAATTCCCCATGGGCGAAGTTGAGGACGTCCATCACCCCCCAAATCAGGGTCAAGCCAACGGCAATCAGGGCGAAGATCAACCCCATGAGCAGGCCGCTGACCAATATCTGCAGAAGGATACTGAACTCCATGTTTGCAAATCTCCAGACAAATTGCGAGGACTTGGACCCCTGAATCCAGGACCAAGTCCTCGCATTCGGACAAATCGATTTTTAGGGAAGGACCTGGGCGAACAAACCCCTCCGTTTATTCTGCCTAACTAATTCTCATCCGGAAACTCCAGTTGTTCCCTCCCCCTCACCCCATCCCTCTCCCGCAAGGGGAGAGGGGGTTCCAGATGTAAACTAACTATCTTTTCTCCCAGGCCGTAAAGGGCCAGACCATATCGGTAGCCGCCATATTCGCAGGCCAGATGACCCGGTACTCCCCCTTCTGAATCTGGGAGATGTTGGAGATGATCATCATGTTCTGCCCTTTTTCGTTAAACTTCACGGCATCCCCGGGCAGGGTGGGAGTTTTCAAATTCGTGGTTCGCAGAGCCTGGACCACGGCTTCCGGATCGGTGGACTTGGCCCGGTTAAAGGCATCCGCAATGACGAGTACCGCCGTGAAGGCCTCGATGGTGACACCATCAAAATCTACGCCGCTGCGCTTCTTGTACATTTCGTTGATCTTGCCCAGAACGGGCTTCTTGGAAATGAAGTCGGGGCTGAAGGTGCACTGACCCATGAAAAACTCGGCATCTTTCTTCAGGTTCAGGACGAAGCTGGGGTCATGATAGCCGCCGCAGTAAGAGAGGTTGGCGTTGAAATCAACTTTCAATTCCCTGAACGTCTTGGCAAAGAGCATCATATCGCCCAGCAGGGAGGCCTGCAGTAGCACGTCCGGTTTGGCGGCTTTGATCTTCAGTACTTCACTTTTGACGTCTGTGGACTTGAAGGGATACGGGATGTCGGCCACAACTTTGTAACCCCGTTTCTCTGCCTGCTTCTTGGCTTCACCCGCGGCGTGCACGCCGAACTCCGTATTTTCATAGACCACCGCGACTCGTTCCACCTTCCTGCCCTTACCCTTCATCTCGTCCAGGAAGTTGAAGAAAGCGATGGAGTCCTCGGCATCCGTGGGGGCCAGGCGGAAGAAATATTTGAGCCCGCGCTCCGTCAGTTCTGCCGAGGAAGATTCAGCGCAAACATAGGGGATCTTGTAGCGTTCGGCCACGAAACTGGATGATTTGCTCACCCCGCTCTGATAAGCCCCCAGGAGCAGGGGTACCTTTTCCCGGGTGATCAACCTCTCGGCCTCGGTCTTGCCGACCTCGGGGGAAGCCTGGCTGTCGCCCCAGATGATTTCCAACTTGGCCCCTTTCAGATTGGGAATCCCCTGGGTGCGAGCAAAGGGGATGTCCATGTCGTATTTGTTGTTGATCACGTCCAGGGCGGTCTCGATGGCATGCTTACTTCTTAGGCCCGAGGAAGCAATGGCCCCGGTGAGGGGGTAGATCGATCCGATGCGAATCACATCGGCGGCTTCAGCCAGAAGAGCGCCGAGAGCAAAAACGATCACGGCAGCTACGGTCAGCGAAACCCAAATCTTTTTCATCTTTTTCTTCCTCCTTTCTGCTATATTGATGGCAAGGCGTTGTCCACAAATTCCCTATTCCGATGAATTCACCGTCTTTAAAGAATTTTGACAACTACCTATAATCAATATTTGATGGGGTTTTGTCAAGAAGAAAATTAGCTTCAGGCTGCGATAATATCAACCTGACCTTTGGCAAACTTCTTATAAAGTGAAGGGAACGTAGGTTCTCAACTCAACCTATCCAAAAAGGAGAAGGCCATGCAGCGCAACGCTTTAAAGAAAAAGCTCAAGGAGGGCCGGGTCTGCTTTGGTACTTTTATCCGGCTGGGTCCGGCGGCAGTTGAAATCCTCGGCCATGCCGGGTGGGATTTCGTAGTCATCGACATGGAACACGGTGTCTTTGATTTCACCAATGTCGAGCACATGGTTCGAGCCGCTCGCTGCGCTGGCATTAGCAGTTTGGTCCGTGTACCAGAGCCGACCTCCTCATATATCATGCGGGTTGTTGATGCTGGCGCTGAAGGAGTTCAAATCCCCCAGGTGGAAAACGCAGAAACGGCCAGACTGGTCTCCCAGGCTGCCCGTTATTTCCCGGAGGGGAAAAGGGGACTATGTAGTTTCGTTCGCGCCGCAAACTATTCAGCCATCCCTCCTGACGACCACATGGCCACATCTAACGAGGAGGTCTTGACCGTAATTCACATTGAGGGAGAACGAGCTGTCTTAGAAATCGAGGCAATCATCGGAACGCCCGGAATCGATGTCATTTTCCTGGGCCCGTGGGATCTGTCTCAGTCCCTGGGAGTCCCAGGGAAGACAAAGGACCGGCGCGTGGTTGAACTCATGGAAAGGGTGATCGCCTCCTGCAGGAAGAAGGGGATCATTTCCGGGACCTTTGTTAGATTTGTGGATGAAGCGAAATACTGGATTGATCGCGGTGTCCAATACATGATGCTTTCAACGGATGCCGGATTGTTGCTGCAGGTGAGCAGGGAAAGAATAGAAGCAATCCGCAAGCTGTGCGGGTAGCTATTTCCGGGGAACTGGGCTCAATATTCAAGCCCCAAACAGGTCCACCCTAAAGATCAAAATCCAAAAATAATCTTAGCTTTTTCCCTCAAGGAGGGTCATCGCTGAGAGAGCATATACCTGGGCAGCCTGGACTACCTTCTCCAGGGAAACGCGCTCGTTGGCTGCGTGGGAAAGGTCTTCAAGACCTGGCCCAAAGCAAACCACAGGAATATGCGCCCTATGAAAGAGATGGGAAGCATCCGTGCATCCCGCTTTTCCCTTGACCTGCGGGGGTTGCCCTACCACTTCTTCGATGGCCCGACAGAGGCTTCTTACCGGAGGCAAATCGGGATTTATCGCGTAAGGATCCCATCCTTCATGGGTAATACGGATATCATAGGCGATGCCC
Organism: uncultured Syntrophaceae bacterium; assembly: GCA_964421095.1. Lineage (GTDB taxonomy): Bacteria > Desulfobacterota > SM23-61 > SM23-61 > SM23-61 > CAYQWO01. The sequence continues at coordinate 433 of CAYQWO010000139.1, read as the reverse complement.
TCGGAGAGGTTTTGACGGAGGGCCTCTTCTATCTCCTGGAGGGCGGATTCCGAAGTTTCCCCCGGAATCATCCGCCGGTCGATCGCAAACGTGCAGCGATCGGGGATAATATTAATCTTGGTCCCGCCCTGGATCATGGTGACGGAGAGGCTGGGGTGGGGAATCTCAAAGAGAGAATGATGGGCCTTAAACCTTAGATTCTCTACCCTGCCGATCATACGGGCGGCTGCGTGAATGGCATTGGCTCCAAGGTATGGCCGGCCGGCGTGGCTGGCCCGGCCTTTGACATAGACCTCGAACCAGCGCAGGCCACGGTTGCCGATGGACACGTTTAGATTGGTGGGCTCGGAAACAATGGCGAAATCCGCACCGGCCCCGATCTTTTTCCCGCTCATCACCAAGGTCCCACCATCGCTCCCCGTCTCTTCATCTC
>CAYQWO010000138.1:5267-8227 GCA_964421095.1 uncultured Syntrophaceae bacterium | reverse complement strand
AAATCCAGGCTGCAGCAGCTTTTAGCTGGCTCCCGTCCTCAAGAAATTCAATCCGCCAAGGCTGCCGTCGACCAGGCCCAGGCAGATATGGAAAAGCGCAAAGCGGATATGGACCGGGCCAAGAAACTTTATCAGGATAACTACATATCAGCCCAGGATTGGGATGCGGCCCGGACCGCCTACGAGATGGCTCTGGCCAGCTACCAAAAGTCTCAGGAGAATTACGCCTTAGTGGTGGAAGGTCCGCGCAAGGAAGAGATCGACACTGCCCGCGCCCAATTGAACCAATCAGAGGCAGCCCTGCGGCTGGCCAGGACCCGGAGGATACAGGTTGACGTTCTAAAGAAGGAATTGGTTACAGCTCAGGCCCAAGTCAAAGAAGCCGCCTCTGCCCTGGAACTCATCCAGACCCAGATCAGCTACAGCAACCTGTTCGCTCCCATCGCCGGCGTCATCCTGGTAAAGAACACGGAATCGGGCGAGTTCATCATTCCCGGAGGCGCCGTGCTCACCCTGGGAGACGTGGCCAAACCCTGGCTGAAAGCTTTCATCAACGAGAGCGACCTGGGGAGGGTCAAGCTCGGACAGAAAGTTTCCGTGACCACAGACAGCTACCCGGGAAAGGTCTACCCGGGGAAGATCACCTTCATTTCTTCCGAGGCCGAATTTACCCCCAAAAACGTCCAGACCGCCAAAGAAAGGGTAAAGCTCGTCTACCGGATCAAAGTGAGCCTGGCGAATCCCCAGATGGAACTCAAGCCGGGAATGCCCGCGGACGCGAAAATACACCTAAAAGATTTATAAGACTTTACCGCAGAGCACGCTGAGAACACAGAGAACATATGAGGTCAAAAATCCTTTCAAAACTAGAAAAAAATTCTGTACTCCTTTTCCAATTTCCTATTTCGCCCTTAATTTTCGTTCCTTCTCGGCGATCTCTGCGTTCTCTGCGGTGAAAGAAACAGATGCTGGCCATTAAAGCGGAAAACCTGAGCAAAACTTTTGGCTCGCTGATCGCGGTCAACTGCCTAAATCTGAGTGTGGAAAGGAGCGAGATCTTCGGCTTGGTCGGCCCTGACGGAGCCGGCAAGACTACGATCATGCGCATGTTCAGCGGGATTTTACCCCCCAGCGGAGGGGAAGCCTGGATCTTGGAACACCCCATCTCCAGCGAGGCTGAACCACTAAAGGAAAAAATCGGTTACATGTCCCAGCGCTTTGCCCTGTATGGCGACCTGACGGTTATGGAAAATATTAATTTCTATGCCGACCTCTACGACGTGCCCAAGAGAGAGCGGCCATCGCGGATCGACCGTCTCCTGGCTTTCAGCAACCTGACCCCTTTTCGGACTCGGCTGGCCCAGAATCTTTCGGGGGGAATGAAGCAGAAGTTGGGTTTAGCCTGTGCGCTGGTTCATACCCCGCAGGTCCTTTTTCTGGATGAGCCCACCAACGGCGTGGACCCCGTATCCCGCAGGGATTTCTGGCGGATTCTCTACGACCTCCTGAAAGAGGGCGTGACCATCTTCATCTCCACCGCTTACCTCGACGAGGCCGAGCGCTGCCATCGCCTCGGCCTAATGCATCAGGGGAATCTCCTGTCTGTCGGCACGCCCAACGCAATCAAGGCACTGATGAAAGGGGAACTCTGGGAGGTGCGCTGCCCGCAGAGGATGAAGGCCCGGGAAATGCTCCAGAACCTTCCCGGAATCCGCAGCGCCGGAATCTTCGGGGACAGAATCCACGCTGTTTTGGAAGATGGGGATAAAACCAGACGGGAGATGCAGAATATGCTTCAGAAATCAGGATTCGAAATCGAGTCCATGAGGAGGATTGCCCCTTCCCTGGAAGATGTCTTCATCGCCACCATTCAGGCAAAAGGGTAAAAGGCGCGGCTCGAAAATTGAAATTTTGGGATTTGGGATTTGTCATTTGGAATTTATTATCGGATGGGGATGGATGAATGGACAACGATTGGGCGGTGGAAATTGAAGAGCTGGTGAAGGCCTTCGGTTCTTTTACCGCCGTTGACCGGGTCTCCCTCAAGGTTAAGAAGGGAGAGATCTTCGGGTTTCTCGGGCCCAACGGCGCCGGAAAATCCACTACCATCCGTATGCTCTGCGGTATCCTCATGCCCACCTCTGGAAAGGGAAAGGTGGGTGGGTTCGACATCTACAAGGAATCGGAGAAAATCAAGCAGAACATCGGTTATATGTCCCAAAGATTTTCCCTGTATGAAGACCTGACGGTCGAAGAAAACCTCAATTTTTACTCCGGGATCTACCGCCTTGGGAATGCCTTCAGGGAAGAGCGCCAGGAATGGGTACTGCAAATGGCCGGCCTCAAAGATCGCCAAAGCAGTCTGACCAATACCCTGGCCGGTGGCTGGAAGCAGCGCCTGGCTTTGGGCTGTGCCATTCTCCACGAACCGTCCATCCTTTTTCTGGATGAGCCCACCTCCGGCGTGGACCCTCTCTCCCGCCGGCGTTTTTGGGATTTGATCTACGAAATGGCTGGAAGAAAGGTGACCGTGTTCGTGACCACCCATTACATGGACGAGGCCGAATACTGCGACCGACTGGCCCTGATCAACCTGGGACGGATCATTGCCCTGGGGACCCCGGAAGAGTTGAAGACCCAGCATATGCCCGAAGCCGTCTGGGAATTGGAAACCGATCGGCTGGTCGATTCCCTGAAGGCCTTGAAAGAAAGCCAGATGTTTAGCGAAGTGGCTGTCTTTGGGAATGCCCTCCATGTCTTGGCCAAAAGGGAAGAGGACGTTTCATCTTCCGTACGCTCCCTCCTCGCAGAACAGGGGCTCGTCGCCACCCGCCTGGAGAGAATCGAACCTTCGTTGGAAGACGTTTTTGTTTCCCTGGTTGAAACAACAGACCGACAGGCCGTAAAAGAAGCTTTTGGCGATCAGCCATCAGCCATCAGCAAGAAAAGGCCTGAAAATA
>CAYQWO010000138.1:0-5257 GCA_964421095.1 uncultured Syntrophaceae bacterium | reverse complement strand
CACAGTTAAAAAGATCTTCTCTTTCAATACCTGCAAATATTGCAGAAGGTTTTGAGCGATCATCCCAAAAGGAATACCTACAATTTCTGAATATAGCCAAGGGGTCGGCCGGAGAGGTCAGAAGCCTTTTGCGTGTTGCTGTGGATATCGGTTATGTCGACCCATTGCGACACGATCAACTTCGGAATTCCGTCATGGAACTGAGCCGATATTTGTCAAACCAAATCAAATCCTTAAGGGAATCAAAGAAATGAACCATATTTCTTTTTCTCCTTATTTTCTTTTTTCGCCTTTTCGCCTTTTCCCCTTTTACCCCTTTTTTCTTATATGAAACTCGTCCGCGTCAAAGCCATCGCCATTAAAGAATTCCTCCATATCACCCGCGACCCGCGGAGTCTGGCTCTGGCCGTCTCCATCCCCGTGCTTCTTCTTCTTCTCTTCGGCTACGCCCTGACCCTGGACGTGGACCGCATTCCCACGGTGGTTTATGACTTAGACCGAACTCCCAGGAGCCGTGACCTCGCTGATCACTTCCTGGGCTCCAAGTATTTCCAGCTCCAGGCGGTCGCCCGTAATTATGCTCATCTTCAGGAGCTGCTGGACAGCGGCCAGGCCCTGATGGGCCTGGTCATTCCAGCAAATTTCTCCCGCGACCTGGAATTGAACCGGCAAGCCACCATCCAGGTCCTCATGGATGGGACGGACGCCAACACCGCAACCATCGCCTTAGGATATGCTTCGGCCATTACCCTTCTCTACTCTCAGGAACTGCTGGAACAAAAAATGAACCGCCTCGGCGTGGGGAAAATTTCCCCGCCGATCGAGCCCCGCATCCGCATCTGGTTCAATCCCGATTTAGAATCCAAAAATTTTATCGTTCCGGGCCTGATCGCGATCATCATGGCCATCCTGGCCGCCATTCTTACTTCCGGAACCATCTCCCGGGAGTGGGAGCGGGGGACCATGGAACAGCTCATCTCTACCCCCATCCGCAACGAAGAACTCATTCTGGGAAAACTAATCCCCTACTTCGCCATCGGGATAATCGACCTCTCCCTTTCAGTGGCCATGGGAAAGTTCCTTTTTGCCGTTCCGCTGCGCGGCAACGGGTTGCTCCTGTTCTCCTTAGCCAGCCTGTTCCTGCTCGGGGCCATCTGTCAGGGGGTGGTCGTCTCCATCATCACCAAGAACCAGCTCCTTTCCAGCCAGATCTCCATCATTCTTTCCTACCTGCCGACCTTCATCCTTTCGGGCTTCATCTACCCCATATCCAACATGCCCCAATTAATCCAGTTCATCACCTATGTGGTTCCGGGCCGATATTTTGTCGCCATCCTCAAGGGGATTTATTCCAAGGGAATCGGCATGGAGATCCTCTGGATCGAAGCGCTTCTGTTGGCCGTCTACGCGGCAGCGATGACCTTCTGGGCTCATCGGAGATTTAAGAAGAGGATTGATTGACCCATGCTCCAGCGGCTGAAGACCATGCTCATCAAAGAATTCATCCAGGCTCTGCGCAATCCCCGGATGCGCCTGATATTGTTCCTGCCCCCCTTAATTCAATTGATCATCTTCGGCTATGCCGCCAACACCGACATCCGCAACATCTCCTTGGCCATCTATGACCTGGACAATACTCCCGAAAGCCGGGAAATGATCAAACATTTCGCTTCCTCGGGTTATTTCCGTATCTCCCGGCGCGCCGGAAATCCCCGGGAAATTCGCCGCTGGATTGACGAAGGGGAGATCAGCGCAGCCCTGCAGATCAATGATGGCTTCGCCCGGGAGAGTCGGCAGCGGCAGGGCACCTCCATTCAGATCATCGTAGACGGCACAGACTCGAATACCGCTTCGGTGGTGATGACCTATGCCCAGCGCATCGTCGCGGAATATTCCCACCAGATTCTGGTAGAACGAATCCGCACCCTTCCGAATATCCCCGATGAAATGAAAAAGCCTTTCTTTTCCAAAGGGGGGATCGAAGTCCAGTCCCGGGCTTTCTTCAACCCCAATTTGGAGAGCCGCAACTTTTACGTCCCCGGAATCATGGCCTTCTTGATCATGCTGGTCACTCTCATTCTGACCACCATGGCCATCGTGAGGGAACGGGAGATCGGCACCATGGAGCAGCTCATCGTATCCCCCATTCGACCGGTGGAGCTCATCCTGGGCAAGACCATTCCCTTTGCCCTGATTGGATACATCGACGTGCTCTTGGTCACCGGGGTAGGAGTTTTCTGGTTTGAAGTCCCAATTCGCGGCTCCCTGGCGCTCCTGCTGGCGGCCACCACCATTTATCTCCTCAGCACCCTGGGCATCGGTCTTTTCATCTCCACCATTTCCCGCACCCAGCAGCAGGCCATGATGACCATGTTCTTTTTCTTCGTGCCGGCCATCCTCCTCTCCGGCTTTGTCTTCCCCATCGCCAACATGCCGGAGGTGGTCCAATACCTATCTTATGCCGACCCGCTGCGTTACTTTCTGGTCATCATCCGGGGCATTTTCCTCAAGGGGAACGGGTTCGATATTCTTTGGCCCCAGATGCTCGCCCTGGCCATCTTGGGCGCAACTGTTTTTACCTTCAGCTCCTTGAGATTTAGAAAACGGCTGGAATGAAGGCCGGCCACCTTTTTTCATTTTTTAATTTTGGTTATAATGAAAATTAAGAATCGCCAAACTATACATCTTCGCAGAAAGGAAAAACCTTGAAAGAAAAAGACTGGACGGATGAAGGCCCAGACCTTAATCTCCTTTTCCGGCCTCGCTCCTTAGCCATCATTGGTGTTTCCCAAGATCCTACCAAAGGTGGGGGGTTCATCTGGTGGAGAGTTCAGAAACAGGGCTATCGGGGTAAAAAATATCCCATCAGCAGAAGTTGTACTGAATTGGACGGGGTTCCATGTTACCGTTCCGTGGCCGACATCGATGACCCCATTGACCTGGCCATCGCCGCCGTCCCTGCGGCGGCTGTCGAAAGTGTGCTGATCGATTGTGCTCGAAAGGGAATTAAATTTGTCATTATTCATTCAGCTGGCTTTGCCGAGTTGGGGGAAGAGGGAAGGGCTCTGCAGGAAAGAGTGCTCAAGGTTGCGCGAAACAGCGAGATGCGCGTGGTCGGTCCGAACTGCATGGGCATTTTTTGCCCGGATGTGCGGTTGAATACCATCGTGGAACTCGAGGAAGCAGACACGAAGCCGGGAAGTATCGCTTTCTGCGGGCAAAGCGGTTGGGCGACAGAGCATTTTATTGCCGGGGGAAGCGCCCGGGGGCTCAGATTTAGCACGGTCATTAGCAGCGGAAATCAAGCAGATCTCGACCTTCTCGATTATGTCTCCTACTTTGGCGGAGCCCCTGCGACGAGAGTTATCTGTGCGTACACAGAAGGCCTGACGCGAGCGAGGGAGCTTCTGGGCCTGGCCTCCAAAGTAGGTCGCACAAAACCTGTCATTATCTGGAAATCAGGGTTTAGCCAGGCCGGGGCCCGAGCAGCTCTATCCCATTCCGGGTCCATCGCCGGAAATCGCGAAGTGTGGCTCGGGGCTGCGCGAAGCTCAGGAATTATCATAGCGGAAGGATTCGAAGAAATGGTCGATCTGGCCGTGGCATTCTCCGCACCCCCATTTCCCATGAGCCGCAAAGTAGGAATCATGGCGGAAGCAGGAGGAGGCGCGATAGCCGCTTCTGATGCCTGCGAAAAGCTGGGATTAGAGGTGAAACCATTCAGTTCTGAGCTGAGAGGTCAACTTACAGGGTTTTTGAAAGGGTATCTTCCCCCTTTCTCCGGCACCAGCAACCCCCTCGACCTGGTATGGCTCCCATTTGACACCGCCTTGACCATATGCACAAAATGCTTGGAGCTTATGGCCAGCGAGGTTGACTCGGTCATTTTCATGTCCTATCTCCCTTTCTTCATGCCGGATATGAGACCCAGATACATTGAAACCCTTGGCCAGCTAAGAGATCGACTCCATCTGCCCATTTATATCATCCCCCCTTATGCGGCCAGAGCAGCGGACGGCATGAAGGAATTTACGATCGCCGGCCTGCCCGCTTTCCCCTCCTTTGAAAGAGCCGCAAAGGCGGTATCTGCCACCTCCGGGTGGCAAGCATGGGTTTCTTCGGTATGAGTCCGTCAATTTCCTCAGCGCCAGCTAAACAAGGCATGGGGATATTGGTATTATGTCCCCAGAATTCGTACCTATCTAAGATCAGATCTATCTGCTTCAGTTCAAAAAGATTGACATGCCAGATAAATATGACTATAATAGTCATATTAAAAGGACCTTGGGGAAAGTTATGAAAACTGCAGCGATATCAAAATTAAAGGCCCATCTGAGTGATTTTTTAAATCAAGTCAAAGCTGGCTCAGAGGTCCTGATCACGGATCGTGGAAAAGCGGTGGGGCGACTGGTGCCGGTCTCCCGCGCCCAGACCCCTCGCGACTCATTGGCCAGGATGGAAAAGCAAGCCTTGATCAAACTTGGATCGGGTAAGCTCCCCAAAAAATTTTGGAAGATGCCCAGAGCCAAGGATCCCCAGGGGCTTGTACTCCAGGCACTCCTGCAAGAACGAGAGGCTGGCAGGTGAAGTTCTGGGATTCTTCAGCGATCATTCCCTTATGTCTTAAGGAACCGGCTTCGGAAACCGTGAAGCGCTTGCTAAAAGGCGATGAAGATATTGTTGTTTGGTGGGCTACACGGGTAGAATGTCTGTCTGCGTTAGTGAGGCGGCGGCGAGAGGGAGTGCTTTCCATCCATGCTGAAGTGAGAGCCAAGGCAATCCTTTCAGTCCTTTGGGGACAGTGGTCAGAGGTACAACCGAGCGACCTCGTGCGACAGCGGAGCGAAAGGCTTCTCCAGGTTCATTCCCTAAGAGCCGCAGATTCGTTCCAGCTTGCAGCGGCATTGGTATGGGCCCAAGAATCGCCTGTGGGCCTTGACTTGGTTTGTTTGGATCAAAACTTACGCGAGGCAGCCCTTAAAGAAGGTTTCACAGTTTTACCTTAGGAATGTGGAGCGCGGAATTTTTTCAGCACGTTACATTCCTCAGCGCAAGTTCACTCAGAATTAATCTCCCGGTTTCCCCCGCTCGCAAGCCCGAGCTGATATGCGCCCTGCCAGCCGCTCCCTTCACCGAAATGCTACAAAAGCTGAACACATTGTTATCCAGCCAGACATGAAAAACTCCGAAGATACTCTAATTAAGGTCTCCCACATTTAAATCGTAAGTTCACTCAGAAACAACGTCCCGATTCCCA
>CAYQWO010000137.1:0-8312 GCA_964421095.1 uncultured Syntrophaceae bacterium | reverse complement strand
GAGATTCTTAGCCCCCTTATCCGACGGTGGAATCGGGGGACATATCACTTATTTCATGCGGAATTGTGGAAGCGGGGTGAGATCCGGGGTCATCCATGGAATGGGGTTGAGTCTATTTTCTTTGCATTCTTATTCCAGCAGGGCGTGGTCTGAGGAAGGGGACGTTGGTTCTGAATTGACTTGTTAGCGGGCGTGGGTGATGGGGTTAGGAATAAATAATATTGAAGATCCGAGGCCCAGGGGCCTTTGCGAACGGATGAGAGGCTCATCTTTTAATCTCTACGATGTTTCCCCTCAGCTCGTGCGCACCGTCGGGGCTGGACTGTTCGTAAAAATAGTAGAAGCAATCGCCGAGGGGGACAATATCCATATAGCGCAGGGAGCCGGTTCCCCAGGGAGAGGAAAGAATGGGCTCGTTCCGGCTCAGGGTTTCAAAGCGGTCTGGGGTTAACCCCAGAGCCACTCCGGTGCGATCTTCATAAACATCCCCCTTGCCGGTCCTTCCGTCGTAAAAAGCGGTAAACAGGGGAGGGACATAAACCACGCAGGCCAGGCGGGCTACATTACAGTCCCAGCCCTCGCCGGGGCGGATCACATCCCCCTTCCATTCGAAGTGAATTCCGTCGTCACTGACAGCGAGTCCCGTGGGGTGAGCAACCAGGGCGGTGGTGAAAACGTTGCCCGTCCCGTGCAAATCCTCGGCCGTGCTTCCGGGGGCGACGGTCGCCTTCGGTCCGTAGGGAACGTACATGTAATACCTTCCGCCGATCAGAATCACGTAGGGATCCTTCACCCCTTCGGAATCCACGTCGTCGGGGCGAAGAACCGGCTGCCTCCGTGCTGGATCGAAGTGGGACGGATGGTCCGCTTCCAGCAGGTCGATCCTCCACCGATTGTCGGCCGCATCCACATAACTGACGTAGAGACGGTACCGCCCCTCCGGGGTCTTGATGAGCGCCGATCTTTCAATGGAGGGAGAATTGAAGTCGGTCGCTTTTCCGGCCCAGATGTCGGTAAAGTCTTTTCCATCTTTGCTTTCCGCGATGCAGGTCAAATATCCCCTTCCCTCGGTAAGTGGCTTCCGAAAGCGGTAGGACAGGAAGAATCGGCTTTCCTCCCCATCATAAAAAACGCTGGGCGCCCCGGCCCAATTTCCTTTCCCGTCGCCGGGGGGACGCCTGACCACCCAGCCTCCGGAGGGGTCAAAAAGAGGCACCCTGCCCAGCCATTTCCTCCCGCCCGAAAGGTTCACGCGTAAGGCGGTTTTGGCTCTGCCTTTTCCTTCAACCATATGGCCGCTCTCCTCGATTCTTTCGCCATGAAAGCCCGCTTCAAAATAGGGAAAAACATCTGGATTGTCAAGTTGGATCTCTCTCCCTGTGGGAACAGGGTCAGGCTTGACTAATTAACTATCTTGGATTTTTTATTCTGAATCACGAGTTATAGAGTGGCGTCATACAGGATTGGGGTCGGGAGTAAAAAGGTCGTTAGGCTCTTCCGGCAGGGAAAACTTCAGATGGGCAGGATGCCGAGTAACACTGGGGTCAATTAAGCTGGGGGCTAATCTCCCTTGCCATCTGGACCCAAGCCCTGTATCATGAATCCAATAAGGAAAAACCTCGTTAGGCCTTTGCGCAAAGGAAATGGCCAGTTCGGCACGGGTCAGAGCAATACCAGGGGCCGCAGCATAAAGGGGTAGGAAAGCTGTTAGTACTGCAGGCGGTAGGTCAACGGCCCAGCTTGGTATTCTGGCTATGGGTGCACCCGCCCCTGGTAGGATGCTAAGGCGAACCATGCGTTACATCGGCATTGACTTGGGTACATCCTTCATCAAGGGGGCTGTTCTCGACCTGGAGACGCTTTTCGTTGGTGATCTCTTCCGTGCGGCCTTCGTCAACATGGTGGAGAATTACTACGCGAGCGCGCTGCGACTTTCCTCGGGGCAGAGTTGGCGCCGGCTCGTCTTCTCGGGTGGACTGGCACAGAAGCTGGAGTTCCTGCGGGGCTTGATTGTTGAGAAATTCCAGCGCGAGTACCGTCTGTACTCCACCACCGACGACACCTTGCACGGTCTGCTCGTCCTGGCGTTGGTCGCGAGTGGACGGGCCGGTTCTGTGCAGGCGGCGATGGAACTCGTTGGCGAGATGCAGCGCCCGAGGTAAATTGCGTGGATACCGGGATTTCGTTTAATATTTGAATTTGGACTTTGGAACCTATTCCCAAGCAGCATCATTTCTTTTGGCCCTGAACCCATTGAGGAGAAAAGGCCATGCCAGAAATTACTGGTAAAGAAAGGGTCATGGCCGCATTCCAGAGGGAGTATGCGGACCGCGTCCCGGTGATGATTGCCGCGGCCATGAATTCTTTGCATTTGATCGGCTCCACCCTGGAGGATTACCTCCTGAACGACCGCATTGCTATGGAGGCCACTGCCAAGGCCCTTGAGGTCTTTCCCTCCGACCTCGTCCGGGTCCCCGGAGACCCGCTCCTGCCCATGACGGCCCAGGCCAGGTACCGAAAAAAACATGGTCCCGACACCCGCATGGAGCCTCCTCTCAAGGACAAGGCCCGCATCCAGGACTTCTCCTTCCAGGATCCAAAGAAGAGCTCCAGTTACCGGCCCTATATCGACCTATGCCGTCAGGCCGCGGAGGGCTTTCCGGATAAGGTCGCCGTCGCCCTCTTTCCCGGACCCTGGTCTGGCGCGGTGAACTTCCGGGGGGCAGAAGACATCATCCTGGATACCGTGGATGACCCCGAATTCGTCCACCGCCTTATGCGGATCGCCACCGACCTCGCCATTGCCCGGGGAATGGCCCTGGCTGAGACCGGTGTCCTGATGGTCGTCTCCGGCGACCCCTCCGCATCGTGCAGCCTGATTTCTCCTAAGATCTATCGGCAGTTCGTCCAGCCCTACCACCGGGAACTGATGGGAGTCCTCAAGGGAAAGACCGGAGGAAAGGTCTGGTGTGGCCTCCACATCTGCGGTTACATCGACCCGATCATGGAGGAGGTCCTGGATACCGGCCCGGACTTCATAGAAATCGACGGCCCATCGTCGCTCAAAAAGATGGTCGAGGTCTCTAAAAAGAGGGCCGTCATCCGGGGAAACCTGAGTGTCGAGCTCTTCCTTCATGGAACGAGAGAGGAAATTGATCAGGCGGTCCGATCGTGCATCGAGACGGCAGCGGCCGGGAGTGCATACATCCTTTCCCATGGCTGCGCGCTTCCGCCCGATGCCTCGCTCGACAGTATCCGATACTATACGGAGGCGGCCTGCAAATACGGGATATACGGGTCCGCTTTTTGAGGCTTCAGGGTGGGGCTACTTCTTGGGGACTCTGAAACACCACTTTTCTATATGGGGAGGAGTGGGGCTTTTGTTTTTTGAGTAAAGGATTTTTCTAATTTGTTTAGATCTGGAAAAGTCTCTTTACCTCGTTTCCCCCCGAGAAGATGCAAATGGGGGAATGCTGAATGGCAAGAGTTAAACCTTTTACCCAAAGACTTATGTGAGAACAGGAGGGGAGTTATGCATAAACAATGTTGGTTTTCCATCTCGCTGGTTTTTCTTATGGCTATTCTCTGCGCAGGAACTACAGGCGGAGCAGAAAATAAGGCTCGGCCGCAGGACCCTTTTATTTTCCAAAAAAACGTAGCCATTCCCACAGATGATGGTTCGTTCGTGATGGCCAATGTCTTTCGCCCGAAAGAAATGGGACGGTATCCGGTAATTATGTCCATGTCTGTCTACGGAAAAGATTTGGCCACAAAGGACCTATATGCCAGAGAATGGAAGGCAATGAACCATAACATACCGAATCTCTGCAAACGATCCAGCTGCTTTTATCATACCTGGGAAACATTGGACCCCGAGCTCTGGGTGCCTGATGGCTATGTGCTGATCCGGGTGGACGCACGGGGGACGGGAAAATCCCCCGGCATGCTGGACCCTTTTTCTCGCAGAGAGATCCGTGATTTCTATAATGCGATCGAATGGGCTGCCCGGCAGCCGTGGAGTAACGGCCGGGTTGGGCTTGCGGGGATCTCCTATAACGCGATCAATCAGTGGTTGGTTGCCTCGCTGCAGCCTCCCAGTCTGGCCGCGATCGTCCCGTGGGAAGGATGGTCGGATAATTATCGGGATAACAGCCGGCACGGCGGGATCTACAGCAATGTATTCCGGATAGGATGGTTTGCCCGACAGGTCCTTCCTGTTCAGCACGGCAATTCCGCGAGTCCGTACCGCGACCTTGATGATGGCTCGCCGATTGGCGGGGCCAAGGCCTTGACCCCTGACCAGCTGGCCGCTAACCGAATTGACATTGAAAAGGAAACCTTAAATACTCCCCTCGATGGGCCGTTGTACTGGGAGCGCAGTGCCGATTTTTCTAAGATCACCATTCCGTTGCTTTCCGGGGCCAACTGGGGAGGAATGGGCCTCCATTCGCGGGGCAACTTCGAGGGATTCTATCGATCTGCCTCCAAGCATAAATGGCTGCAGGTTCACGGCAGCAACCACCGTGACCCCTTCTACCAGGACGAGGGACAGAACCTGCAGAGAGAGTTCTTTGACCATTACCTGAAAGGTAAGGACAATGGCTGGGACAAACGGCCGTCGGTCATGTTAAAGGTCCGTCATGCCGACGGCACTTTCAAAGACCGCTACGAGAATGAGTGGCCCCTCGCACGGACCGTTTGGACCAAGCTCCACCTGAACCCCCAGGAGCAAAAATTCGAAGCCTTGCCGCCTTCGGCCGAATCTCAGGTCTCCTATGAAGCGCTCGGGAACGGTGTTACGTTTAGAACCGTTCCGTTCGAGGTAGAAACGGAGATCACCGGGCCTGTCATGGCTAACCTGTGGGTTTCATCGACGACCGAGGACATGGATATTTTCGCCACTTTGCAGCTCTTTACGCCCGACAATCAGGAGGTCACTTTTGAAGGGGCCTCCGAACCTGCTGTCCCCCTTACCCAGGGCTGGCTGCGAGTTTCTCACCGCAAGCCCGATCCGAAGCTCACAACTCTCTGGCGTCCCTACCATGCTCATGATGAAATCCAGAAATTAGTCCCGGGAAATGTTTACGAAGTCCAGGTTGAGTTATGGCCGACCTGCATTGTCGTTCCAAAGGGGTATACACTTGCCTTGAAGCTTCAGGGGAAGGATTTCAGTCGGTCAGAAAGGGGGGGGCTTTTTACGGGGTCTGGCCCATTCCTGCATAATCATCCGAAAGATCGGCCCCCGTCTATCTTTGGGGGTACAAATAGAATCTATGGAGGCGGCAAATACGGGTCTTACCTTCAGATCCCGATGGTGCCCCCTAAGAATTGAGGAAATTTAAATCCTATCTGCCATCGGCTGATTTTTCTGCCGAGCTTTGATACAGGCACGATATCTGCTATTTCGTTTTCTCCATGACCGGCTGTTGGCCCGTCCGCTAAAAACAGCCCGGAGGGCTGCTTTCCAGTGTAGAATGGGGAACGTAGGTTCTGAGTGAACTTATGGCGAGGGTGTGGTCAGGCTACGAGAGGAATGTCTAGGCCGGCACGGAAGCTGAGCAACGCCAGGGGATGCAGAATAAATGGGATGGTAGGAGGTTAATTCTCGGGAGCTGACTTAAAAATTAAGTCACCTTTCATGAGGGGTATCCATGGTGGAAAAGAGTGAAAGACGAATTTGAGTTCAAAGGGATTCTTTATGAGTGCGACCAATCCTCTCGACGGATGGAGTGTTGATCGAAGGGCGATCGGCTATATCGGCCACGACCTGCAACGTCCGGAGTGCATCCTCGCCGAACCGAACGGGGACCTGTGGGCGGCCGACGCGCGCGGCGGGCTTATGCATATCCGGCCGGACGGATCGCAGTCCTTTATCGGGCAGAGGGCCAGCGCCGTCTTCGGTCAGACCGCGGACGCCGAGGCCCGCTTCACCCAGGGGACGCTGCCGAACGGCCTCGCCTTCGCAGCCAACGGTGACATCCTGATTTCCAACTTCGGGACGGATCTTCTGGAAGTGATGACCCGTAGCGGCGAGACGCGCACGCTCATCGACCGCATCGAGGGCCAACCGATCGGCAAGGTGAACTTCGTTTTGCGCGATTCCCAGGATCGGATCTGGCTCACCATATCGACCAAGGTGAACCCCTGGACGAAGGCGGCGGTGACCCGGGTGCGCGACGGCTACATTGCCCTGGCAGACCAGAAGGGCATCCGCATCGTGGCTGATGGATTCTGCTTTACCAACGAGGTGCGGCTCGACGCCAAAGAGGAGTGGCTCTATATTGTGGAGACGACCGGCCCCCATATCTCGCGCATGCGGGTCGTCGAGGCGGTGGGGGGTGAGGTGAAACTCATCGATCGGCAGGTCTTCGGCCCGCGGCACCTGGGGGGTTTGCCCGACGGCATCGCCTTCGACAGTTACGGAAACCTATGGTGCACTTTAGTGATGATCGACCAACTCATCGCCATCACGCCCCAGGGCGATCGATGGATGCTCCTTGACGACAGCACGCCGGAGGGGCATGCCTTGGTGCGGGCGTTCGACGAAGGCCGGGCGACCAGCGACATGATGTTTGCCGCCCAAGGCGCGATCGCCCCCTGGATGGCGAGCGTCACTTTCGGCGGTCCCGACCTGCGGACCGTATACCTCGGGAGTCTGCGTGGAACGCGCATTCCCTTCTTCCGCTCGCCTGTCGCTGGACTCCCGATGGTGCACTGGCCCCGCTAGCACGGGTCGGCCAGGTGACAAGAAGGATTTTGGGATCATTTGAAACCATGGGGAAAATCGTCATTCCGGGGAGACCAAAGCCCTGCAGCCGAGCCTATCATTCCTTATCCCAAGCATAATTCTCCTTTCCCCGCTTGTCATGATATTTCACTTGACAATGGCATTTTGACAATATAAACTGATATATCATGACAGCCTACAAGCAGAGAGATATGGCCTCCATCGTGTCCGAGGCGTTGAACAATATGCCGGTTGTCGTCATTACCGGAATGCGACAGGCGGGGAAAACGACTTTTCTCCAGAATCAGCCCGGGCTCGGACACAGGCTTTATCTGACTCTTGACGATTTTCCTCAACTGGCGGCGGCGAAATCAAACCCGGATGGGTTCGTCAGCTCGGAAGAACCTCTCACCATCGATGAAGCTCATAAATGCCCGGAGATTTTCACTGCCATCAAAAGGGTGGTCGATAAAAAAAGGAGACCGGGCCAGTTTCTATTATCCGGCTCAGCCAATTTTGCCCTGCTGAAAAACATAAGAGAGAGCCTCGCCGGGCGTGCGCTCTACCTGGAAATGCACCCTTTCAGCCGTCGGGAGATCAGCGGGAGGATATCCGAGAGGCCATTCCTCGAAAGCTTTTTTCGAAACCAGAAAATCTCCAGAGGAGGAAGATTCAAATCCATCCATGCCGATGATGTTCTAACCGGAGGAATGCCGGCGGTTTGCCTGGGGGAAGTCAAAAACCGAGGTCTCTGGTTCAAGGGATACGAGCAGACCTACCTGGAAAGGGATTTGAGGGAGATTAGTCAGGTCGAGAATCTGATGGCTTTACGAGACCTTCTCCATCTGACGGCTTTGAGGACTGGCCAGCTTTTAAGCCCCAGCCAGCTCGGCCGAGACGCAAAACTGAGCGCCGCCACAACCTCTCGGTATCTCTCCTTGCTGGAAACATCTTTTATCATCACCCGATTAAACCCCTATTTAAGGAACAGGGCCAGCAGGATCATAAAAACCCCCAAGCTCTATTTGAATGATTCGGGTCTGGCTTGTTACTTTGCCGGGCTTGATAGATTTGGATCCGGGTCCCGGGAAACTCTCATCGGCGCCCTTTTTGAAACTTATGTGGCCCAGAATCTTATGAATATCATTGATTCCGTCTGGCCGGAGGCGCATTTATATTTTTGGACCATCCAGGGAAGACAAGAGGTGGATTTCATAATAGAGGCCGGCCGTTCTTGTTTGGCTCTGGAGATTAAATGGGGGGCCAAATGGCAGGAGCGGGACCTGGCAGGCCTAAAAGCGTTCTTATCCTCAACACCCCATTGCAAAGGTGCTATTCTCGGCTATAACGGAGGGGATGCCGTTCAACTCGGGGAAAAATTATGGGCCCTTCCCATGAGCCTTGTTCTATCATGAAGGGTAAAGGAATTAGGGGACGCACATAAGTTTATAAGTTGACGACGAATGGGTCCTTTGCTTGAAGCAGCGCGAAAGTACATATTTATGAATTTATGGCCGTCCGCTATTTCTTGATTTACGGAAACTCAAAATGGGAAAGAAGACGGGATGTAGCGAAAGGGCCGGCT
>CAYQWO010000136.1:3806-8352 GCA_964421095.1 uncultured Syntrophaceae bacterium | reverse complement strand
GGGTAGGAAGCTGCAAAGGAACACCCGTTTTCCAGAAGCCCCCGGGCCATGGCTTCATTTCCAAGAAGAATCCGTTTCAATTTTTTCTCCTAAACTTTTCTAACCACAGAGGGCCCAGAGAAAATCATTATTTCCTCTGTGTGCTCTGTGGTTAGGTCTTTAAAAATAAAAAAGCCGTGAACACTCTCGAAGCTGCCCACGGCTTTAAAATCCTCTATGTATGTCTCATTCTGGCCAGTTTATGGGCAGACTTCACCTCCTTTTTCGCTCCACCACCACCAGAATGTCAGCTGCTGTTTGCTCATTAAGGCCTTTCCCCCTAAATAATAAGATTTTTACTATAAAAGAAATATTCTTGTCAAGAAATTTTTTAGGGGTCTAAGTAAGAGGGGAAGGAAATCTCTTCCAGCCTCTTTGGGAGAGAACAATGAGAAGTTCTTCTACCGATATTTGAGAATGGCCCAAAAGGCACGCCATCCATCCTTCCACTTGATTTTCTTCCCTTCGCCGTAAGTGCGGCCGGAGTAGCTGATCCCGACTTCGTAAATCCTCGGTCCCATTTTGGCCACCTTGGCTGTAACCTCGGGCTCAAACCCGAAGCGGTTTTCTTCGATCTTTATCTTCCGGATGATCTCGCCCCGGAATACCTTGTAGCAGGTCTCCATATCTGTCAGGTTCAGGTTGGTGAACATGTTAGAGAGGGTGGTAAGGAACTTGTTACCCACATAATGCCAGAAGAAGAGGACCCGTTTGGACTCTCCGCCCGCGAAACGAGAACCGTACACTACGTCAGCTTTCCCTTCCAGGATCGGAGCCAGCAATTTCGGGTATTCCCGGGGGTCGTACTCCAAATCTGCATCCTGGACCAGGACAATATCTCCAGTGGTGTGGGCAATGGCGGTGCGCAGTGCCGCTCCCTTTCCTTGGTTGCGGTCGTGGAAAAAGACCTGGCATGAGCCGCTCCTGGCCAAATCCTGTAAAATCTCCCGCGTACCGTCTGTAGAACAATCATCCACGATGATGATCTCTTTCGAAAGTTCTCCGGGCAGGGGTGCTGCCCGAACGCGGGCGATGATCTCCCGGATCGTGCCTGCTTCATTGAATGCGGGAATCACGATCGATAGAGTTTTTATGGAGGCTTCTGGAATCGGGATAATGGGACATTCCTCCTGCTTCCTGGCTCCTACAGTTTATAGGCTTTTTTGGCAAGGCGGTAGGCTGTATCCTGAATCATCTCCCGGGCGTCCTCCATATCGATTATTCCCCTCACCACAAGGCCAGCAATCCAGTTCGCATCCACTCTCCTGGAAAGATCATGCCTGGCGGGAATCGAAGGAAAGGCCCGGGTGTCATCGTTGAAGCCAACCGTGTTATATAGTCCGGCGGTCTCTGTCGTTTCCATACGGAAGCGCATCAGGCCATTAACGCTGTCAAAGAACCACCAGGGCGGGCCCAGCTTCATGGCCGGATAGTGACCAGCCAGTGGGGCAAGTTCGCGACCATAAGCGGACTCATCCAGGGCAAAGACGATAAAGGTAAATTCAGGATGGTTGCCATATTTATTGAGCAGGGGCTTCAGATTCCGGGTGTACTCGGTTTGGATCGGGATGTCGCACCCTCTGTCGGGCCCGAAATTCTTGAAGATAAAGGGGTTATGGTTCCTGAAAGAACCCGGGTGAAGCTGCATCACCAGACCATCCTCGATGCTCATGCGGGCACTTTCCATGAGCATGTGGGCTGTGAACCGGGCAGCATCTTCCTCGCCGGCCCGGCGTTTCAGGGCCCTCTGAAAGATGGTCTCCGCATCTGGTCGCGAAAGCTCCTCGGTACGAGGGCTCAGGGCTGCATGGTCCGTGGCCTTCGCCCCCATCTTCTTGAAGAATTCCCGCCGATTCTCCAGGGCCGCGATGAATTTATCGTAGGAGTCGACCGTGATTCCGCTTGCTTGGCTTAAGGCATTTACGTGATCCTGCCAGCCGGGTGTAGGAAGATTCATGACGGCGTCGGGCCGGAAGGTCGGCAGAACGCAGCCTTTCCAGCCAGATTCCTTCATCGCTCGGTGGTGAGAAAGGGGGTCCGTGGCCGCGTCGGTCGTGCAGAGTACCTCGATGTTGAACCGCTCAAAGAGGGCGCGAGGGCGAAATTCGCGTTTCTTCAGTTCAGCCTCAATCTTGTCGTAAATCTTCTGGGCCGTTTTACCATTTAATTTATCTTCAACGCCGAATACTGCCCGAAGCTCTTCGGTCAGCCAGATTCCACTCGGCGTGCCCCGGAATAGGAAGAAGTTTTCAGCAAAAATTTGCCATACCTTTCGGTGGTCCTGCTCAGCAGGGCCTCCGTCCAACCTCGGAACCCCGAGAGCCTCCATGGAAATACCCTGGGAGTATAGCATGCGCAGGACATAGTGATCCGGGAGGATGAACAGCTCTGTCGGGGTACCAAAGGAGGCGTCCTTCTTGGCAAATAGATCTGGCTCTACATGCCCGTGAGGACATAGGAGCGGAAGGGCCGAGACGCTTTCATAGAGCTCCCGGGCAATGCTCCGCTGCTTGGGGTCCGGGTCAAAGTAGCGATCCGGGTCCGGCTTTTTCTTCACTGATCTGTCCATCTCTTTCTCCTTCTCCAGCATTGGAAGTGATCGAGAAATTTCTCTTCTACCCCGGCCGCATTTCTCCCTCGGAAGCGGAAGGAGTAAGGAGGCCAAAGAATAGCTTTTGTAATAATACCAAACATCGCGGGGCGTTTAAACCCCATTTTGCAGAGGAAAAACAAAAGGGATTGAAAGTCAGGTAAAGGATTCTTTGACTCCTTGGCAGAGAATGGATAGAATTTAATGGTGAGATTTATCGCCGATCGGACACTGGGAAAGTTAGCCAAGAAGCTCCGGGTGCTGGGGTTTGACACGGTTTACTGGCGAGGAGGAAATCTTGAGGGCGCGATCAAAGCCGCGGCCACCGAAGGTCGAGTGTTGCTGACTCGCAGCCACCGCCTGCAGGAAAAAACTGCCACTCTGCAAGTTCTGGTTGTAGAAGCAAATGACCCGCAGGAGCAAATCCTTCAGGTGCTTTCCGCTTTTAAACTGCGGCCGGAGGGCGACCAATTTTTTTCTCGCTGCTTGATGTGCAATGAAGCTCTGGCCCCGATTTCCAAGGGGGAAGTGGAGGGGAAAGTGCCGGATTTTATCCAGCGAACCTATGACTCTTTCCATATCTGCCCGCGGTGCCATCGAATCTACTGGCCGGGAACCCACTTTCAGAGAATGAGAAAAGAGATGGCCAAAACCCTGGGTGACTGACCCGCGAGTGCCAAGTTTTAGAATTTAGCGTAATATCCCCGGCCCGGGGGCCAGGGTGCTGAGAGCGGGCAGCATCGGCCGGGAAAATACCTAACCCCATGCTCCGGCTGAGTCTCCGCAAAAGCCGGCGGGGTGCCCTTTCCCGCCTCATTTATGAGAGGACCACCGCCTTATGATGCCAAGCGAAGCACCTTGGCCCCCGGGCCACGACACTGGGAATCAATAAATTTGGGGACCTTCTAAGCAGGGATAAATCATTTGGCAGGTCGGGGGGCAGCCCTCAAAATGGCACAATCGGCCGGATCTCCCTGAATTTTTTCCAGGGCATGTTTGAGAACAGGCAGGATGACGGTCAGGTTTTCCCGCACAGCCTGGGGGCTTCCGGGAAGGTTGACGATCAAAGATCGGCAGCGAATTCCCGCCGCCGCCCTCGAAAGCATGGCCATGGGCGTAATCTTCATCCCTTCTGCCCGCATGGCCTCGGCAATTCCGGGGATTTCTTTATTGAGGACTTGGCGAGTGGCTTCCGGGGTCACATCCCGGGGACTTAGGCCGGTCCCCCCGGTGGTAATAATCAAATCCAAATTTTTCTGATCCACATAATCGATCAGCTTCTGAACGATCCTTTCTTCCTCGTCGGGAATGACTTCATAGGCTTCAACCTTGGCGGGAAGCCCGGAGATGATCTGGCGTATTTCCAGGCCGCTCAGGTCCTCTCGTTCGCCCCGGGAACCCTTATCGCTGATCGTCAGAATCCCCACTGAGAACATGGATCTCGTCACCTACCTTGATTTCCCCGCCTTGCAAAACCTTGGCAAAGATTCCCTCTTTCGGCATGACACAATCGCCGGCCTGGTAGTAGATGGCGCAGCGTGTGTGGCATACTTTGCCGATCTGGGCCACCTCCAGAAGAGAACTCTTCCCGACCCGGAATCTGGTTCCGACGGGAAGTTTCAGCAAGTCGAGACCTTCAGTCGTAATGTTTTCGGCAAAGTCCCCCGGGCCAACCTTTAACCCCAGGCAAACCATTTTGGCGATGGATTCCATCGCCAAAAGGCTGACCTGGCGGTGCCAGCGGCCGGCGTGAGCGTCGTCTTTTAACCCATGCTCCGGGAGCAAGCAAGATTGTACTACGTTCGTTTTTCGGGTCCCCTTTTCGGCGCTGATGTTGACGGAAACGACTTTCCCGCGGGGGTTCATCTTACACCTTTCTTTTCCGCAGGACATTCCAGGCGCTTTGCGATAAAACGG
>CAYQWO010000136.1:0-3706 GCA_964421095.1 uncultured Syntrophaceae bacterium | reverse complement strand
TGAATGAGCAGTTTTCTTGCTTCCCGGTTTCCCAGCATGGCCAGGTGGATCTTTTGCGGGATAGACATTTTCAGAATCATTTGGTGTAAATTTTGCCGGCGTTCAGAAGTAAGCTCCTCCGGGGATTCGACGATCAGCTCCTGGGGAAACTGGGCGGCATCCTCTTCACGGACCTCGGTCTGGTCGAGAAGCTGCCGCTCCTCTACTGACAGAAGGTCTTCTTCCTTCTCATCTTCCGTTATGACTTTTTCATCCATGATCGCCCATCGGGTAATGACGCTCTGCCAAAAGCGTTAACGGTGGCTTACGCCTCTTTCTGTTCGGTCTTGGCCGCAGCCACAATTTTTTCCGTCAGGTGGGCCGGCACTTCTTCGTAATGGGAAAGCTCCATGGAAAAGGACCCCCGACCGCTGGTCATGGAAGTGAGGTCCGGAGCGTACTTCAAAACCTCAGCCAGGGGCACCTGCGCTTTGATAAGTTGCCCCTTGGGCCAGGGCTCCACGCCCAGGACGCGGCCCCGCCGGCTGTTCAAGTCGCCGATGACATCCCCCATGTATTCATCGGGCACGAAGACCTCTATATTCATGATGGGTTCCAGGAGAACCGGGTTGGTTTCCGCCATTCCCTTCTTGAAGGCCATCAAGGCAGCGATCTTGAAAGCGATTTCTGAGGAATCCACCTCATGGGATTTTCCGTCGTAGAATTTTACCCTGAGATCCACGACCGGATAACCGGCCAGGACTCCAGATTGCATGGCTTCGGCAACCCCTTTCTCGACTGCCGGGACAAAATTGCGGGGAACGTTCATGCCCACAAGGGCATTCTTGAATTCAAACCCCGCGCCCCGGGGCAGGGGAGAAAGCTCAAAATGCACCTCCGCAAACTGACCCCGCCCCCCGCTCTGCTTCTTATGGCGGTATATGATCCCGCTCTTGTTGGATTTGATCGTTTCTTTATAGGGAATCTTGGGAGTCTTCAGGTTGACCTCCACCCCGAATTTACGCTTCAGCTTTTCCACGGTAACTTCCACATGCACCTGTCCCATTCCGTAGAGAACGAGCTGTTTGGTCTGCTCATCCCGCTGCAGCCTGATGGTCGGGTCTTCTTCCATCAGCCGAGCGAGAGAGACGGTGATTTTTTCCTCGTCTCCTTTGGCCTTGGGCTCGACAGCGAAGGACACGGGGGGAATGGGTAAGGAGATACCCTGGTAGAGGATGGGTTTCTTTTCATCGCAGAGCGTGTCCCAGGTGGTGGTTTCTCGCAATTTGGCCACGGCAGCGATTTCCCCGGGTCCCACAGATTCGACGGGCTTTTGGTTCTTTCCTTCCAGCTGGAGGATTTGTCCAAACCTCTCTTTGACCTGCCGGTTGGCGTTATAAAGGGTGGCATCTGGCTGGAGCGTTCCGGACCATACATGGAAGATGGTTAACTTGCCCGCGTAAGGGTCAGCCACGGTCTTAAAAACGAAGGCCGAGAAGGGCTCCTCTTCCTGGTGTTTCCGGAATTCCTCTGCCTTGGTCGTTGGATTAATGCCCCTGGCGGGCTCTCGATCAAGAGGAGAGGGAAGGTACTGGAGGATGGCGTCGAGTAGAGGTTGAATGCCCATATTCCTTAACCCGGAACCGCAGAGAACGGGGAAAATGGCTTTTTTTAACACCCCTATCCTCAGGCCCTGAAATAGCTCTTGGGAGGAAAGCTCCTGACCGTCGAGGTACTTTTCCAGCAGGGCATCATCCGCTTCGGCAATGGCTTCGGTGAGTTTTTCCCGGGCGTTCTTGGCTTCTTCTTTCAGGTGGGCAGGAAATTCCCCTTCGCTGAATTTCCCGCTGAGGTCAGTTTCGAAATAGAAAGCCTTCATGGTCATCAGATCGACGACTCCCCCAAAGGAATCTTCAGCGCCGATGGGCAAGTTCAGCACGACAGCTTTGGGGGTGAGAACTTTGTGGATGTCCGTCAAGGCCTGCGAGAAATTGGCTCGCTCCCGGTCCATCTTGGAAATGAAGAAGAGCCGGGGAAGTCCAAATTGCGAGGCGTATTCCCAAACTTTTTCGGTCTGGACTTCCACTCCCGAGACGGCGTCAATGACGATGATGGCCCCATCCACTGCCTGCAGGCTGTTTTTGGTATCGATGATAAAGTTGGCGTCCCCCGGGGTGTCGATGAAGTTTATTTTATTTTTGTTCCATTCCAGGTGGTTGAAGGAAGAGCTAATGGTCAGCCTGCGCTTGATCTCCTCAGGTTCAAAATCCATGACGGAAGTGCCGTCGTCCACCCGGCCCAGGCGGTCCGAAGCGCCAGCGTCAAAATGCATGGCCTCGGCTAAGGTGGTCTTTCCGGCTTTGCCGTGGGCGATGAGGGCGATGTTACGCAGGCGGCTGGTCTCGTATTTCTTCATAACCTCTCCTTATTTTTATTGAATCTTTAAAATAATTTATATTATGATGAAAAGTCAAGTCAAATCAAATAAGGCCAAGGGAATGAGGAAGGCGGATGTCCGGCATGCGCAGGATGCATTTTACCCTTAATATCAAATCCCCCCAACCCCCCTTTACTAAAGGGGGGCGAGGGGGGATTTTGCCCGCGAGATTCGCGGGTGTCGAAGCCGTCATAAAAAATTGTTTATGATAAATACTTTTCCCGGAATGAAGGCTCTGATTGAAAGGTTTTTGGAATACCTCCGCGTGGAGAAGAATGCGTCGGAGCACACGCTTCGAAGTTACGGCGCAGACTTGGAGCAGTTCAGGAGCTTCTTGCTCTCTTCGGACCTCCATGTCGATAAAAAAAGGGGGGATGTGGCCGTCGAGAACATCGATCACCTGGCGATCCGAGCCTACCTGAGCCATCTCTATCGGGGCCATAAAAAATCTTCTTTAGCCAGAAAATTGGCTGCCCAGAGGAGCTTCTTCAAGTACTTGGTAGAGGAGGGGCTGTTAGCCCAGAGCCCCGCGGAGATCGTGGCGACTCCCAAACAGGAAAAGCCTCTTCCTACCTTCCTGCCAGTAGATGAGGTTTTTTCCCTGCTGGACACAACGGATAAGTCCACAATTTGGGGCGCCAGGGACCGGGCCATGCTGGAGACTTTATACTCCTGCGGCATCCGGGTCAGTGAACTGGTGGGTCTGACTGATGGGGATATAGACTTTACGCTGGGCATCCTGAAAGTGTACGGAAAAGGGCGGAAGGAAAGGATTGTACCCATTGGGGAGAAAGCCCTGGCGGCCATCCGAGATTACCTGCCGCAAAGGGAGGGGATTATCTCCCGCTTACACTCCCCGGGGTTCAAAGCCCCCCTTTTTATTAACCGCAGAGGCGGGCGACTTACTTCCCGGAGCGTGGCCCGGATCCTGCAAAAGCACCTATTGAGGTGCGGGTTATTGAGGAAGGTCGGTCCGCATGCTCTCCGACATTCTTTTGCCACCCATCTCCTGGATGCCGGGGCCGACCTCAGGGCCATCCAGGAGTTGCTGGGCCATGTGAGCCTTTCGACCACCCAGCGGTACACGCACGTCAGCGTGGATAAACTGATGGAGGTTTATGATCGGGCCCATCCCCGGGCCAAATAAAAACCATTCACCGCAGAGAGCGCAGAGGGCGCTGAAAAATTTATGCCAAAACCTAAAGAGGAGATCGCGAATTGCCAAGAGGTTAATCGTCTGGAATGTTAATTTAGACGATCGTGATTTGCACTACAAGATTTCCTTTTTGA
>CAYQWO010000135.1:0-8360 GCA_964421095.1 uncultured Syntrophaceae bacterium | reverse complement strand
GACCATGCAGACTTATGGGCGGCTGAACATTTTATGGAATCACGCTGGCATACCCGGCCCCGGAACTTTGGAAACGACCGAGGAGGAAGCTTTTGACAGGGCCATGGCGATAAACGTCAAGGGCTGCTTCTTTGCTACCAAATTCGCAGTTCCCCACATGAAGCAATCGGGAGGGGGAGCGATTCTCTTTACCTCATCGGTCTCTGGGCTGCGCGCATCCCCCTGGAGCCCTTCCTATTCGCTGGCGAAGGGCGGGTTGGTCACCCTCACCATGTCGCTGGCCGTTTATCTCGCCGCGCATAACATTCGGGTAAACTGCATCTGCCCCGGAAGTATCGACACCCCCATGATCCGGGTCTTCATCGATCGAAGCGGGAGCCTCAAGGGAGAGGCCCTGGAAAATGCCCTCCGGGAAAACGCCAAAAAGGCGCCCATGAACCGGATGGCCAGGCCCGAGGAGATAGCCAATCTGGCTCTTTTCCTGGCGTCTGATGAATCTTCATTTATAACCGGAGTCTCGGTCCCCATCGATGGAGGGAAAAGCGCTAAGGTTTGAGGATATTTTTCCGGGCATCTTGACCTTCTAAAGGAATAAGCATGGAATTGCTGACCAACCTTTTTCAAGGATTCCAAATCTCTCTTTCGCCCATTAACCTCTTATTTTGTTTTTTAGGAGTCCTGCTGGGAACCCTCATCGGCGTTCTTCCGGGAATTGGCCCGAGTGCAGCGATTGCTTTACTCCTTCCTACAACTTTTCGGGTTTCACCCGTTTCAGCCATTATCATGTTGGCCGGAATCTATTATGGAGCGATGTACGGGGGGTCCACAACCTCTGTTCTGGTAAATATCCCTGGCGAGGCAGCCTCTGTGGTCACCTGTTTAGATGGATACCAGATGGCCCGGCGAGGGAGAGCGGGGCCAGCCCTGGGGATTGCTGCTTTCGGTTCCTTTATTGCCGGGACTTTAAGTGTTGCGGGGCTGATGCTTCTGGCGGTTCCTCTTTCCAGTATCGCCCTGCGATTTGGATTCCCGGAATACTTTGCCATCATGTGTCTGGGGCTTTCCATCGTTTCCTACTTGGGTAGGGGCTCCATTTTTAAGTCTCTCCTCATGGCTGTCATGGGAATCAGTATTAGTTTCATCGGCTTGGACGTGGTCGTGGGGAAGCCACGGTTTGATTTCGGGCTGCTCGTTTTGGGAGATGGAGTGGGCCTGATCCCTTTGCTGATGGGGTTATTTGGCATTTCCGAGGTTTTTCTCAACATCGAAGAAAAAACACAGGCCCGCGAAATCTTACAAACCAATATCAAGGGACTTTTTCCCACTCTGCGAGATTGGAAGGATTCACTGGGGGCAATTTTGCGGGGTTCTATTTTGGGGTTTTTCCTGGGCATCCTGCCCGGAGGAGGAGCGATTGTTTCTTCCTTTCTTTCATACGCGATGGAGAAAAAAATCTCCAAACATCCGGAAAAATTTGGCACCGGAATCATCGAAGGAGTTGCTGGACCAGAATCAGCCAATAATGCCGCTACGGGAGGAGCTTTCATCCCGCTCTTTGTGCTGGGGATCCCATCGAATGTGGCCATGGCAATGCTCCTGGGAGCCTTGATGATCCATGGGCTGCAGCCAGGGCCCCTCCTTTTGCAGGAGCATCCGGAAATATTTTGGGGAACCGTAGCCAGTATGTACCTCGGCAACGCCATGCTCCTGATGTTGAATCTCCCCTTGATCGGTTTGTGGGTGCAGCTTTTGAAAGTTCCTTACAAAATCTTTTTTCCGATGATCCTTCTCTTCTGTATGATCGGGGCATACAGTGAAAACAACAACCCCGCAGATATGTTGGTTATGCTCTTTTTTGGTGTTCTGGGGTATTTATTAAGGAAATATGGGTTTGACCTCGCCCCCCTGGTCCTAGCCTTTGTGCTGGGGCGCCAAATGGAACAGGCTTTTCGACAGTCCTTGCTCCTATCCGATGGAAGCTTTTTGGTTTTCTTTAATCGACCGATTGCGGCTGCGGCCATGGCTTTAGCTGCTTTTCTAATAGTTTCAGCTCTTATCCCTGCCTTCAAGAAAAAAAGGGGGAAAATAGAGACGAAAGCAGGGTAAATTGTGAGAGAACAAACTGCGGAAAGGAAACGAGCGCATAGATCCATTAAACCATTAGAAAGGAGAGGAACATGAAAAGAACCGGGGTGGTTTTCTTGGTCGCCGGTCTGCTGGCTTGCTTGATCATGGGCACGCAAGCCGGAGGGGTAGATAATTTTCCGACTAAACCTCTTGAGATCGTCGTCCCCTATGTCGCTGGAGGGTCGACGGATGTGATGGTCCGCACCATTGTGGCCCGGGCCACCCCCTACTTCCGCAACCAGCCGGTCGTGGTAGTGAATAAGGCCGGCGGGGCCACCATCGTGGGTTCCCGCTACGTCCTGGATAACCGGAATGACGGCTATACACTTTACTCCACTTCTACCGCCAGCATGATGATTGCTCCGGTGATCAACAAGGCCCCCTTCAGCTGGAGGGACTTTATCGGTATCGCCCAGACGATGATGGGTTCTGATGCCTTATACGTCCCGGGGGATGCGCCTTACAACACCCTTGAAAAGTTCATTGAGTACGCCAAGCAGAACCCGGGGATGGTCAAATACACCACCGCCGGCACCGGGGGGTCTTCCCACCTGCCCATGGAGGGGTTTGCCATGGCAAGGGGCCTCGTGTTAAAACATATTCCCACTAAAGGGGATGCTGAAAACATCGCCGCCCTTATGGGAGGGCACGTAACCGCCGGTGCCGGCAACCCCATCGCCTTTGGGCCCCATGTTGCCTCCGGGAAGTTCAAGTGCCTGGTCCAGTTCGGGGCGGAGCGGGACAAGGCTTTTCTCCCGGATATCCCGACCTTCAAAGAGTTTGGGATAGATGTGGCTGTCGACCTCTGGCGCTGGGTTGTAGTGCCCAAAGGGGTGCCCCCGGAACGGGTCAAGTTCCTGGCTGAGGCGTTCAAGAAAATCTTTCAAGATAAGGAGGTCCTGGCCAGCCTGGAGAAGATAAAGTGCCCGGCCTCCTATCTGCCGCCGGAGGATTATGAGAAAGCCATGATGGCGAGTGAAGCCTCCATCCTACCGCTTATCAAGGCTTCCAAGATCATGGAGGCAAAGTAAAGAAAGACAGTGGGAATTTTAGGTTTGAAAGATATAAGGTGTAGGGTCTAAGTGTCGGTTGGCGGGTGGGGGCTTGAGGCCGAAAACGACGATAAAAGGGGGATACGGAGCGTTTGCGGTCAATTGGAAGTTAAGAGAATGGTTTTATTAAAAGTATCCTGGAAAAAGAAAGGAGGATGATGATGCGAAAATTGATAGTTCTTCTTATGATCCTGACCCTGGTTATCCTATCGGGCCAAGATGGCGCGATGGCCCAGAAAAAGGTGAAATTAAACTTCACATCCGGAGGAGTGGGTGGCGAATGGTATGTGATGTCTGCAGGGGTGGCCGACATGATTAAGGAGAAGGCCCCCTGGATTGAGATGACTGTCCTCCCTGGCGGTGGCACCTTGAATAATGCCCGAGTAGGCAGCGGCGAGGTGGAGTCAGGGTGGGGACTCAATTCCTTTGTGGTCTCCGCTATCAAAGGGGAAGATCCCTACAAGGAGAAATATCCGGCTATCCGCGTGCTGGGAGGAAGCTTCGGCGATACCTACCTCCATTTCATGGCCGGTCAAGACAAAGGGATCACCAGCATTGATGAGATCGTCAAGAAGAAATATCCCATGAAGATCGGAGTAGGCCGGGCTGGCGTCTCGGGAGAATGGGCTTTCCGAAAATTCATGGAGAAATACTACAAGGTCTCCTACGCTGACATCAAAGCTTGGGGCGGGACCGTGAGCCTCACCGGTTACCCGGAAATCGCCAGCAATCTGCAAGATAGGCACCTGGACTTTGGTTTCATCAATATTGCTCCACCGGCCTCGGTGATTCAGGAAGCTGCCGTGGGGCGTAAGCTTATCCTCCTCCCCTTTACCAAAGAGCAGCTGGAATTCATGAAAAAGGAGATGGGCATGGGCATTGGAGTCATCAAGAAGGAGGCCTATCCAGGCGTCCTTAAAGAAGATGTGCCCACGGCACTTACGGGAACGGTCTTCATGGTCCACCAAAAGGTAGACCCTGACGTTACCTATGAAATAACCAAAGTCCTCTGCGAAAATGCTTCCCGCCTGCCGTCGATCGCTAAATGCATGGCGGATTTTAAGCCGGAAATCGCCTGGAAGGATATGCCTGCTGAGCTCCATCCTGGAGCGGTCCGTTACTACAAAGAGAAGGGTTACATGAAATGAAATAATCCCTAATTTTCGGCCCCCTTGCCTTTTTGGGTATGGGGGGCCTCCATTTTCTCGGAGGTAAATTGTGCGACAAATAACAGGGTGGGAAAAGATAGTAATTACCACCTATGCCACATGTGCTTCTCTCTTCCATCTCTATACTGCTGCTACTGGGATCTTGCCTTCCAGGTACCAGCGGGGTTTTCATCTGTTCTTCCTCCTTCCTCTGGCCTTTCTTTTCTTCCCAGCCACAAAGAGATCGCCCCAGGACCGTATCCCTGTCTTGGATTGGGTCCTGGCCTTTCTTGCGGCCGTGCCCTCCCTTTTTGTGATCATCGAGGCTCAGCGCCTTGAATCGCGCTGGGAATTTGTTAGTCCGGTCTTTACCTCCGAAGTGGTCATAGGGATTCTCCTCCTCATCGTCCTTTTGGAGGCGGTTCGCCGGGCAGTGGCTTCGGCCATGGCTTGGCTGGCTCTTCTGGCTATTCTCTATCTCTTTTTTGGTCATTACCTGCCCGGAATCCTCTATCATCGCCCCTATACCCTAAAACAGGTCATTGAGATCTGCTACCTCGTGGTCGATGACGGGATTTACGGGAGCATCACCGGGATTTCGGCGGTCTACGTCTCCATTTTTGTCATCTTCGGCGCCTTCATCTACGAAATGGGACTTGGCCAGTACTTCATCGATCTGGCCATCCGGGTGGCCGGCAGAAGGACTGGAGGGCCGGCCCAAATTGCCGTGATTTCCAGTGGCTGCTTTGGCACCATTTCCGGGAGTGCTGTGGCCAACGTGATGGTCGATGGATGGTACACGATCCCTTTGATGAGAAAGATCGGATATCGTGCCCCTCTGGCCGCAGCCATAGAGGCCGCGGCCTCAACAGGTGGCCAGCTCATGCCGCCGGTTATGGGCGCGGCTGCTTTTCTCATGGCCGAGATTACGCACATCCCTTACCTCTCAATCTGCATTGCTGCCGCCATTCCCGCTGTCCTCTACTATTTCTCACTCGGCACTGTGATTCATCTGGAGGCCTTGAAGCACAGGCTCAAACCTCTCTCTGAATTAGATGCTGTGTCCTCATCGGCCTTGATAAAGGATTCATACATGCTCCTTCCGGTGGTCGGGCTCGTGGCTTTCATGATACAGGGGTATTCCCCTTTCAATGCTGCCTTTAAGGGCATCGTGATCGCCGTGGCCGTCAGTTTTTTTAAGCGCAAAACCTGGATGACCCCTGGGAAAACGGTCGCTGCCCTGGTGAGTGGCGCCAAAGATATGATCATGGTTGCTGGTGCCTGCGCCTGTGCCGGCCTTATCATCAGCGTGGCGGTGAATACCGGCTTCGCCTTGAAGTTCACCAGCCTGGTGGTCTCGTTCTCCCAGGGAAATTTTGTCATTGCTTCGGGCCTCATCATGGTCTCGGCGCTGATACTGGGGATGGGAGTTCCCACTACGGCCGCCTATGTGCTGGCGGTTGCTGTGGGTGGGCCAGCCCTGATACGTATGGGAGGAGAGCTTCTCAGTGTGCACCTCTTCGTCTTCTATTTTGCCATATTGGCCTGCGTGACGCCACCAGTGGCCCTGGCCGCTTATGCCGCAGCTGGGATAGCTAAAATCGATCCCCTCAAAACCGGCCTTGAGGCTTCGAAGCTGGTTTTTGCCGGTTACATAATCCCTTATATGGTGATCTATAATCCCGGTTTGATGTTGCGCGGATCCTTCATCGAGATCTTTTTAAGCATTGCCTTAGCCTTCTTCGCGAGCTTTTTTGTTGCCGTGGCCATGGTGGGATATGGCACCAAAGGGCCGCTGAATTTTCTCGAGCGCTCCCTGGCCCTGGCCGCTGCCGTAATTCTTCCTCTTCCCATCATCTTCGATCGGGCATCGTCCTTTTTTGTGGCCCTTGGGTTTGTCGCCCTGTTCATGGCTCAGCAGCGCCTCAGTAAGAGGAGGGTGATGTTTGCCATGGCCACGCAACCCCAGCAAATGAAGGAACGCCTGAATGAGGAACAGGCTGGTGAGTAAACAACCTAAGTTGTTAAGACCGTGATATCGAGGAAGGAGGCGGAATATGATTGCCCCCGTGGCTGCCAAAGATGAGGTGTATGAGGTAGTGAGCCCTCTGGGCGAGCCGGTTGTAAAGATGATAACAATGGCGCCTCGCCTTAATACCTTAGAGGGCAAAACGATTTGTGAAATATGGAATGGGGGGTTTCGAGGGGACGAAAGTTTCCCGATGATTGCAGAGATGTTGCGGCAGAGGTATCCTACCGTAAAGATGATCCCATATACCGAGTTTCCTTTGGTTACCATTGCGTCACTTCACCCAGAAAAGAAGAAAAAAACACTGGAGGATTTAAGGGCGAAGATTAGGGAAAAAGGCTGCGACGCGGCCATAACCGGCAACGGTTGCTGAGGGACCTGCACACCGGCCGCGGCGCGGTCGGCCATAGAAGCAGAGAAACTCGGGATTCCTTCGGTGACGATTGCCGCTACGAGTTTTCTGGATCTTGTCAACAGGACTGGAGTCGCCGAAGGGGTGCCCGACCTGCCACATGCCGAATATCCAGGTACAATTAACCTCGATTCGGTAGCTACGATGAACGAGCTTTTTAAGGAAAAAACTCTTAATCGTATCATTGAGGCCTTAACGAAACCGACAAAGAAGGACAGAAGAGCGGATGGAGTAGCAAAGGGGAGAGAGATCGTATTCAAAGGCACGCTCAAGGAGGTGAACGACTTTTTCTTCTCGAATTGGTGGACGGATGGCCTCCCGGTAATTCCCCCTACCATAGAGAGGATTGAGGAATTCCTGAAATATACACCGCTATTTCCTGATCAGGAAGTAGCCATACTGAACCCGTCATCTATACGAGTAACCCCGTGGAATATTGCGGTCAATGGGGTAATGGCCGGATGCCGCCCTGAGCATATGCCCATGCTAATAGCGGCCACGGAGGCGATAGGTGACCCGATTTATAACTTGGAGCAGCTTGGCAGTACGGGCGGATGGAATATGTTTTTTGTGGTAAATGGCCCACTGGCTAAACGATTGGGTATCGAAAACGGTGTAGGGCTTGTTTCCCGTGGAGCGAACACGGTCATTGGCCGGGCCATGGGCCTGATCAGGCATAATCTGGCTGGTCACAGGCCAGGAGAGGTCTACATGGGAACCTTTGGGTACATCCTGCCGCCTGTTTTCGCAGAAAATGAAGAATTGCTTCAGGAGATTGGCTGGAAACCTTACCATATGCATGAGGGTTTTGATAGAGGAGTGAGTACGGTGAGTGTTTGTGGGACGGCGAAATGGGGCTATCAAATGTACCCTACGGCATCTGAGCCCGAGCGTATTGCGCAGGTGTTAGCTTACGATGTAGCGCGAGCCGGCAGCCCCAATCACAGCGTTGGGCAACAGGAGTCTCCGAGGTTGACGTTTACTATTTTTATAACTCCGGGGGTGGCCAGAGTTTTTGCTGAGAATGGTTACTCCCGAGAGGATGTCAAGCAGGCGGTGTGGAAGAATGCAAGGTACACCCTGGCTGAAGTTGACTTCGAATCATACTATGGCGCCCATGAAGGGCAGCGCGAAACACACCGCGATTTCCTGAAGAGAGGCAAACTTCCGGAACGGGTTATAGAGCATGGCAAATTGCCAGTATGGTTTCCTAAGGTTGCGGAAGGACAAGATGCCACCATCCCAGTAGCACCGGGGCCGAAACAACTGCATATTTTTGTATGTGGAGACCCAACCAGAAACAAGTCGATGACTTTTTATACTATGTATAACACCGTTGTAACCAAACCAATAAAACTGCCAGCCTATTGGGACGAGCTGATAAAAGATCTTGGGTGCCAAGGGGAATGCCGTATTTGAGACCACCCAATGGGCGAAGACAAACCACACCATGTCGAAACCGAGAAACGCCGTGAGGCCAGGCCTGCAGCAATGCCCCCCTGATTGCCCAAAAGAGTTTGTGAATCCATGCGCGGAGTTCTTCCTGTAACATGCAGAATCAAAATTTGTCAGGGGATGGAAGATTACGAACG
>CAYQWO010000134.1:0-8436 GCA_964421095.1 uncultured Syntrophaceae bacterium | reverse complement strand
ATGACGGTGATAACGATTTCCAGGCAGGTGGGAAGCTTGGGCACGGAGATCGCCCGGGCAGTGGCCGAAAAGCTTAATTACGAGTATGTGGACAAGGAGAGAATCTCCGAGGCCCTGGCCCATTATGGCCTGCCGGCGCCCGAAGTGGAGAGGTTCGATGAAAAGAAGCCTCCATACTGGGATTCTATGTTGATCCAGAGAAGGAAGTTTCTCCATCTTCTGGAGGCAGTCATCTATGATTATGCCAAATGGGGCAATGTGGTGATCGTCGGCCGCGGCGGCCAGGTTTTATTAAAGGACCTCCCTGGCGTTTTTCATGTCCGGGTGATTGCCCCCTTTGAAGTTCGAGTTCGGCGCATCAGGCAGCAAGAAAAAGGGGACGAAAAAAAGATCGCCGAAATCCTGCGGCGCACTGACCGGGATTCCGCCGGTTTTATCCATTCCTTCTTCGATGTGGACTGGGAGGATCCCATTCTCTACGACCTGGTAATCAATACGCAAAAGGTTTCCATGGATACGGGGGTCGGAATGATTCTGGATTCTATCCGTTCCCGCGAGATGAGGGAGGGTGAAAAAAGGGCCCAGGAAAAGCTGGCCGATCTGGCCTTGGTTCAGAAGGCAGAGGCCTCACTTTTGGAGATCCTGGGCACTGAAATTCGCTACGTGAATGTCAAGGCTGAAAGAGGGGTGGTCACGTTAGTAGGCATGGTAGTTTCGGATTTGTTCAAGGAGAATTGCCAGCGGGCGGTGGCCAAAATCGAAGGAGTAAATAGAGTGGATAACCAACTTTCGGTCTCAGCGTATTACAAATATG
Source organism: uncultured Syntrophaceae bacterium (assembly GCA_964421095.1). Taxonomy (GTDB): domain Bacteria; phylum Desulfobacterota; class SM23-61; order SM23-61; family SM23-61; genus CAYQWO01. Next base: position 7,622 of record CAYQWO010000134.1, on the reverse strand, counting down.
CCTAATATACCCACGAATTTTCTTGACATCTTCAAGTTCGAATGGGGAAAATAAAAAGTATTTGCCGAGGAAAGGGAGCGATGAAAGTCCGTTTTTTCAAACCCTTCGATGAACTTGCGGGCAATAAAGAGATCGACCTCGATCTAAAGAAGCCCATCGCGGTCAAGGAGCTTCTGGCAATTCTCGCTGACCGAGTCCCTTCTTTCAAGTCCTATGTTCGGAAAGAAGGAGATGAGGTGCAGAGTTTTTTTGTAATCCTGGTTCGCGGAGATGAGATTCTCCAGTTGCCCGACTTGGTCCGTGATGGAGACGTGGTCAAGGTACTTCCGCCAATCAGCGGCGGATGATGAAAGCAGATTATCAAAGGAGGTTCAGGTAGATGAAAGGTTATGCGGGGAAGATTCTGCGGGTAGACCTGAGCAAAGGGCGCGTTGAGACCCAGGCCCTGGATGAAAATTTGGCGAAAAAATTTATCGGCGGGAGCGGGCTGGCCGCTAAAATTTTATATGATGAGACGGGGCCGGAGACTGATCCGCTCGGCCCGGAGAGCCGGTTGATCTTCATGACCGGACCTTTCGCGGCCACGCCGGTAATCACCTCGGGCCGGCACGCTGTGGTTACCAAGTCTCCCCTCACCGGAATTTTCGTGGAGTCGGACTCCGGTGGGACCTGGGGACCCTTCCTGAAACGGGCGGGATTCGATGGGGTGGTCATCTCCGGGAAGTCCGCTAAGCCGGTTTACATCTGGGTCTCGGACGGGAAGGCCGAGATCCGGGATGCGGCCCACCTCTGGGGAAAAGATACGTATGAAGTGGACCCCCTGATCCGGAAAGAAACCCGGAACGAAGCCGTGGTCGCTTCTATCGGGCCGGCTGGAGAAAGAGGCGTGCGCTATGCCAGCATCTTGAATGATGGCCAGGATGCCCGGGCGGCTGGAAGGGGAGGGACCGGAGCCGTCATGGGGTCAAAGAACCTGAAGGCCATCGCCGTCCATGGCAGCCAGCAGGTAGAGATGGCTGACCCTGAGGGATTGCGCGCCTCCCTGAAAGAGATCAGCCCCATGGTGGCCAAGAACGCGGAAGGAATGCGTAAGAATGGGACCGCCGGAGGTCTGGCAACGTTCGAAGCCTTGGGGAGCCTGCCGTTGCAGAATTGGAAATACCAGGGGCGCTGGGAACAGGCCGCGGCCAAGATCGCCGGTCCAGCCATGACGGAAAAAATCCTCACCGGGAATTATTACTGCGAAAGATGCGTCATCGGCTGCGGCCGAAGAGTAAAGATCGACAAGGGTCGCTATGCCGGAGTGGAAGGCGCGGGTCCGGAATATGAGACGCTGGCTTTTCTGGGCAGTCTTTGCCTGGTGGATGATTTGGAAGCCATAGCCAAGGCCAATGAGCTTTGCAACCGGTACGGCATGGACACGATCTCGTGCGGGGCCTCCATCGCCTTCGCCATGGAGGCCTACGAGAAGGGGCTGCTCACCAAGAAGGATACCGGGGAGTTGGAGCTCCTTTGGGGTCGGGGAGATGTAATGGTGAAAATGGTGGAGAAGATCGGCCAGCGCGAAGGCCTGGGATATCTCTTAGGAGAAGGGGTCCGGGCCGCCGCTGAGAAGACCGGGAAAAATGCCGTAGAATTTTCCCTGCACGTGAAGGGCCTGGAAATCCCCGGCCATGATCCCAGGTGTTACAATGCCTGCGGTGTGAGTTATGCCACCTCCAACAGGGGGGCTTGCCATTTGGCCGGGTTCACGCAGACCTTCGAGCGGATTCTTTCCCTCCCCGAAATTGGCGTCGAGAAACCCATGCCGCGGCTGGAGGTGCAGGGGAAGGGAGAATTGGCCGCCAAGACACAAAACGTCATGGGTCTGTTTGACGCTCTGAAGGTTTGTAAGTTTACGCTTTTTGGGGGGCTGAAGTTGACTCCCATCGCCGCCTGGTACACGATGGTGACTGGCCTTCCGATGGATGTTACTGAATTCCTGAAAATCGGAGAGCGGATCTTCAACCTGAAGAGGCTCTACAACGTGCGCTGTGGCATCAGCCGCAAAGATGATACCCTGCCGGCGAGGTTCTTGACCCTGAAACATACGGGCGAAGGCCTGACTCCCAATCTTCCGCCGCTGGGGCAGATGCTCAGCGACTATTACCAGGCGCGGGGCTGGAATGAAGAAGGCATTCCGCTGCCAGAAAAGTTGCGGGAGCTGGGACTATAAAATTGCGGATTTCCGATTGCGGAATCCAAAATCAACCTTTGCTCTTTATCCGGGGCGGGCTTTCATAGAGAGTCCGCCCTTTTTGATTTTTTGGCTTTCCCTGTTTCCTCTGCTCCTCCGTGGTTAAAGATATTTTCTTCAGTTAAACTGGTTGAGAAAATGGTGGAGCTTAGATAGAATAAAATTTAAATGGCTCGGGCAGAAAAGACAGCACGATACGGAGAAGGAAAAGTCCGAAAAGTGATTTTCATTTTCATTCCGTTTATCCTCATCCTCTCCCTGGTCTTTATCTACACGCCGCGGGAAACTCCGGCAGAAAAAAAGTCTGATCACTCAATGGTCTATGCTTCCCTTTTGATAGGGGAGAGGAAAAAGGAACCAGAACAGCCCTCCTATCCCCGGCTGGCCCTGATCATAGACGATGGAGGATATGATATAGAAAAATTTAAGAGAATGTTGGGGATGGGGAGGCCAGTGACCTTCGCCATTCTGCCCAATACCCCTCATGCCAGGGAGGCAGCGCTCATGGCCCATCAGAATGGCTCCGAGGTCATGCTGCACCTTCCGATGGAGCCGCAGGAGGAGGAGTTGTACCACTTGGAAAAGGGCATTGTGCTGACGGGGATGAGCCCTGAAGAAATTCAAAAAATAATCCTGGATAACCTGAAGCAGGTTCCCTACGCCCGCGGAGTCAATAACCACATGGGTTCCAAAGCCACCGCGGACCCGAGGGTTATGCAGCCCTTGATGGCCACGCTAAAGAAGGAAAAGCTCTATTTCATCGACAGCCATACCAGCCCCCAATCGCTGGGGCCGAAGATCGCCCGCAAGACAGGGGTGGCCTCCTGGCAGAATGACAAGTTCATCGACGCCAAGAAAAATTTGGATACCATCAAGGAAGCCATCCGTTCCGTCATGAGAAAAGCCAAAAAAGAAGGAAAAGCAGTGGCCATTGGCCATATGCGTCCGTTAACTGCCCGGGCCATTCGGGAGATGATTCCCGAGATGGAAAAAGAGGGAATCAGGCTCGTTTTTGCCTCGGAGGTTGTGGGATGAAGAAAGGGTCGCTCGCCCAGGCAGTGCTTCTGGCTATTTTTCTCGTAAAAGGCTTCACGGCCACCGAGGCCTTGGCTGCTACCCGGTGGCTGGACATCCGCCAGTGGTCCGCTCCCGATCATACCCGGGTGGTCATCGACCTGGACGGGCCTCCCACGTACGAAGTTCCTGCACCGGCCGAAACGCTGATTTTGACGGTGAAGCTGCAAAAGGTTCTCCTTCCTGTGGGAGCGCGAGAAATCCCGGTCAACGACCGGGTGATTCGCCTGATGCGCGTGACTCCGGTGGGCCGGGAGGGGGTGGAGCTGACGATATTCTTGGTCAAGCCAGCGCGCTGGAGCGTTTTTGTCCTGAAACCCTTTGAGGACAAGCCCGACCGGCTGGTCATCGATATCTCCCGCCCCGACCTCGAAGAAAAGGAGAAAGCAGAACGGCAGGTCAGCCAAAAGCTGAAAACGAAAAAAACGAGGATTGTGGTCGTCGACCCGGGCCACGGCGGTGAGGATCCCGGCGCCGTCGGCCCCGGAAAAACCCGGGAGAAAGATGTTGTCCTGACACTGGCCAAGAAATTACAGAAGGCTTTGGACGAGAGCGGTGCGGTCCGGGCTTTCCTGACGCGGCGCGATGATTATTATATTTCCCTGGAGGAGCGGATCAAGATCGCCCAGGAATACGGGGCAGACCTGTTTATCAGCCTCCACGCCAACGCGAGCAGAAAATCTTCTGCCCGGGGGACCTCCGTCTATTGCCTCTCGCTGAAGGGAGCCAGCGATAAAGCCGCTGAATTGCTGGCCCAGAAGGAGAATGCCTCAGACATGGTCGCCGGCATTTCTTTGGCTCGGATGCAAAAAGACCTTGATTCGATCCTCTTAGACCTGGAGCAGACCCATACGATTAATGAAAGCCTGCACCTGGGCGGAATGGCGCTGAGCGAGCTCGGCCGCATTAACCGTATCCAATTCGCCCGGCCGCGGCAGGCGAGTTTTTCCGTCCTCAAAGCTCCGTCCATCCCCTCCATCCTGTTGGAAGCGGCCTACATCACCAACCCCGTCGAGGAGAAGAACCTGCGAAAAGAGCGTTTCCAACTGGAATTGACCGGGGCGATCGTTAGGGCCGTGAAAAATTTTATGTCCCTGGTTGCCGTAAGGGAAGAAGGGGCTGCCAGCGAACTCCCGAAAAGGAAAGCTCAGGGGAAGAAAGGATAAAAGAAACGCGCTCGGCGGTGAGAAATTTATCATTTTGCAAGGGAGAGCTGTGGAAGATCTAACTTTTGAGCGGGCCATGGTTATTTTCGCCCATCCAGACGATGCTGAAGTGCAATGCGCCGGAACGGTCGCGCTCTGGGTTCAGGCGGGGAAGAAAGTGACCTATGTGGTCCTGACGAAAGGAGACAAAGGCACGCCGGATCCCTCGATGACCTCAGAGGATCTGGCCAGACTGCGCCGGGAGGAGCAACTGCGAGCCGCGAAGGAGTTGGGGGTGGAAAAAGTTTTATTCCTGGATAACGGGGATGGTGAATTAGAAGTAACCCTGGAGCGGCGCAGGGCCTTGACGCGTATCATCCGGGAGCATCAGCCGGAGGTTGTAATAACCCACGACCCCTGGATGCGCTACCAGTTGCACCCCGATCACCGGGCCTCCGGGACTCTGGCCCTGGACGCCGTGATCTCCGCCCGCGACCGCCTTTACTTTCCCGAGCAGATTGAACAGGGATTAAAGCCATGCCGGGTACGCAGAGTATTGCTCTTCGCTTCTGACCAGCCTGATTACTGGGTGGACATTCATCAGGCATTCGCCAAAAAGATTAAAGCTCTGGGCCATCATCACAGTCAGGTCAGCCAGTGGCCCGATTGGCAAGATAGGTTTCGGAAACGAGCGGAAGATGCTGGCTCCTCCCGGGGGTTGAAGCTCGCTGAGCCGTTTAAGCGGCTGCTGTTAAGCTGAGATCATTCTCAATCTTTAATTAGGGAATCCAGTTTTTTGAGTCCCTCTTCATAGATGGTGTGGAATAAGCTATTTCCATGGCTATCCATGGCCACGGTCAGGGGGCCCCAGTCGGTCACTTCCAGCACCCAGATGGCCTCGGGCATCCCTAATTCCTCAAGCCAGTGAACCTGCTTAACTTCTTTTACTGCCTGAGCATGGAGGACGCCACACCCAGGAGCCGCCAAAAGGTAAACCATGCCATATTTCTTAAAAGCCTGGAGGCTCTCATTCCCCATCCCTCCTTTTCCTACTAAGGCTTTGACGCCGAGTTTACCCATAAGATCTGAATGAGGCTCCATCCGAATACTGGTGGTAGGGCCGATCGTGAGTAACGTAAAACCACTGCCCTCCTTTTTAACGACTGGGCCGGCATGGAAAATGACCGCCCCTCTAAATACTTCCGGCATTGGTTTACGGCTCTTTTTAAGCTCTTTGAGCTTTAGATGGGCCATATCCCTGGCGGTATAAATCGTTCCGCTAAGGGTCACAATGTCATGGACTTTAAGGTTCCGGATGCTTTCTGTGGCCAGGGGGGTGGAAAGATGAATGGGTCTTTTCATAGGATTTCCTCCATGGTTCCATCGGCATAAAACTTGAACCCGAACCTGCGGGCTACCCAGCAATGAAAATTAATGGCCACCGGGCAGATGGCCGTATGGGTGTAGGCGATCCCGATCTTGACAGTTAAAGCCGTCGTCTGGCCTCCCACGCCCCCGGGCCCTATCCCCAATTGATTGATTTTGTCCTTTAAGTCTTGTTCCAGAAGATTCAACTCGGGATCAGGATGTCGATCATTCCATTTCCTCGTACTGATCGCCTTCCGGCTGAGCTTTGCGGCCCCATCCATTTGCCCGCCGATACCGATTCCCAGACCAATCGGGGGGCACGGTTTTCCGCCGGCGTTGATGACCGTCTCCAGCAGGAACCGCTTAAATCCTGCAAAGTTCTTACCGAGAGACTCCGGGGTGAAGGTCTTGAAAGTATTAAACAGCTCCGGCCCGCATCCCTTGAAACTGACGATGGCTTCGAGATAATCCAGCCCGGGATCCAATTCGATTTCAAAATTGGGTATACCGGGCCCGGAGTTATCCCCGGTATTTTTGCGGGTCAGCGGATGGACAATGCTGGGACGAAGATAACCTTCTCGGGTAGCCCGGATGATCGATTCCCCTGTAATTTTTCGGACATCGATTCCAGCCAGCTCCGGACCACATCGCACGTAGATGCAAGGGATTCCAGGCGACTGACATACTCCTTTTCTCAGCTTCTGAGCAAGCTGCACATTCTTCAGCATAGCTTCGAGCATGGCTCTGGCCGGAGGAGACTTCTCTTCAGCCAGTGCTTCCTCCATTAATTGCAAGACGTCCGGAGAAATACCGGTTACCCCTCTCACTAAGGACTCATAGAATGACTCGGCGAATCTTATTTCAATTATTTTCATTGGGTCTCCTCGATTTAAATTTCCCCGTTCCGGAAGCTTGACGGAAAAGGGCTCAAGACTTTCCGCAGAAAGGAGACCGCCCGGTCATAAATTCCCGGGGCTTCTCCCTCTCGTGGACCCGCTACGTTAAGAATACGGATCTTTCTTGCTCGTCCCCACTCCTGAACACTTGCCCCATCTCCCCCATGAACCAAGTCCACCACGAAGTAGGGTTTATGATGCCGCCTGGCTAATTTCAGGGTGAGGACGGTTCCCCCGATGGGAGGACCCGAGGTTAGGATGAGTGTCCCGTCGGATTCTTCAATGTTCTTTTCGGTGCGCACCCGGTAGTCGGACGAGGAAGTTTCCTGCAAAGGGTAATGGGCAGGAATTAGTCCATCTTCTGCTCTCCGGCCCTTCGGACACCATCCGCCGCACGGCATTCCCAGTTCCAAGGCCACATCCAGAGCTGCGCGATCCACTCCCGTCTGTCCGCCAGAAATAATTTTTTCAAACATGAAGAAAGGCCGCAGCGCTTTTAAAAATCTGGTTCACTGATCTATTCCTATTACAGACAATCTACCATCCATCCTCTAACCCCGTCAACATAGCTGGGGTCCGACAGTAGATCATCGAATCCCCACGTCCCCCGCCCCAAATCAACCACCGCTATTTCTGTATCTCTTCAACAGGCGCCGCCTCCAACCTTCTCAAGCAAAACTGAAAAGCCAGAGTGATGAGCCCTGGCTTCAAGCCGGTAAAAATCAAGCTTCTACCTGATAGACAGTCTTACATCCAATCTTGCTTAACGATTTCGCCTATTACTGTTCAATCGAGGGGTGCTTTAGGAATCGAAGATTACTGGTACAACTCATGCATCCCAATTAAATAGATGAAAATCATATGGAAACATTTTCGATGGTCTGAAAACAGAGGAAATATAGC
>CAYQWO010000133.1:0-8445 GCA_964421095.1 uncultured Syntrophaceae bacterium | reverse complement strand
GATAGATTTGTGACTTGCCGGATTCCGGAAATTTTAATTTTTTTCATGGGGAAAGTACCCGCGACCTTTCTGAAATAAAAACCCCCTTCCTCCTCGAGGGCTTTCTTATTCCCTTGATTTTACCCCCCGTGATCTGTATGAAATTTACCTTTTATCATCAATCCCCAGGTCTGGTCAAGCGAAACTCTGATTATCTAAATAATCATTGAAAAGGAATCTTTTTTCATGGTAAACAAAGAGTCCGAATTGGCCAGCCCTCTACGTTCTATTCGCTTGGAACCTGAAGGCCGGAAACTTGAAACCTTCACAAAGGAGGGAGACGTGGATTTTGAATTGAGCGCAGAACAAAGAGCCATGCAGAAGATGATGCGGGATTTCGTGGCCCGGGAAGTGATCCCGAACGTGGATAAATGGGAGGAGAAGGAAGAACTTCCCAGAAGCACCTTTAAGAAACTTGCTGACCTGGGCCTCTTCGGCATGGCTGCGCCAGAAGAATATGGTGGGATGCCCTTGGATGCGCTGACTTCGGCCATTATCTATGAGGAATTGATGCGGGGGTATCGCGGGTTGAGCTACCTGGCGGTTCATAATCTTTGTCTCTCCATCATCGCCCGGTTCGGCCATCCGGAACAAAAACAGCGCTGGGTGCCGCCGTTAGCCAAAGGAGAACTTTTCGGGGCTTTTGCCATCACCGAGCCCGGCGCCGGTTCGGATGCGGCGGCGATCCGCACGTCGGCCAAGCGGGAGGGGGATGAGTACGTCCTCAACGGAACGAAGATCTTCATCTCTTGCGGAGGGGAGGCCGACGTCTATATTGTTTCCACCAAAACCGATAGAGAGAAAGCAGCGAAGGGAATCTCGGCGATTGTGGTGGAAAAAGGGACTCCGGGATTTGCGGCAGGGAAGACCGAGAAGAAATTGGCTATGCGCGCTTACCCCACGCGGGAACTGATTTTCGACAACTGCCGGGTGCCAGCGAACAATCTCATCGGGGAAGAAAATGCGGGGTTCAAGATTCTCATGGCCGGTTTAGACGGGGGACGGATCAACGTCGGGGCCGGAGCGGTGGGGAATGCGCAGGCGGCTTTTGACATCGCCCTGAAATACGCGAAAGAGAGAGTTCAGTTCGGACAGCCGATCGCCAATTTCCAGGCCATCCAGTTTATGCTGGCGGACATGGCCACGGAGATTCAGGCTGCCCGGCTGCTGGTTTATTACGCCGCCTCCTTGAAAGACCGGGGGCTCCCGGTCACGCTGGCCGCCTCGATGGCCAAGCGCTACGCCACGGACATGGCTATGAAAGTCACGGTGGATGCCGTGCAGATTCTGGGCGGCTACGGGGTGATGCAGGACTACAAGGTGGAACGGTACATGCGCGAGGCCAAGATCGGCCAGATTGTCGAAGGCACGAACCAGATTCAGAGGCTGGTCATCGCCAGAGAACTTTTAAGAAGCTAAGGAAAGGCAAATTCTAAATTCGAATATCTAAATCCTAAACAAATTCCAAATCCAAATGTAAATGCAAAAATTTAAAACTTTTTGGTTTAGAGCATTCGCATTTTGAGCATTGTTTAGGATTTGGTGCTTAGAAGTTAGAATTTTTATGCTAACTCTGCGGTCTCTGCGGTGAAAAGGTTTTTACCGGCTGAGCATGAACCGCCGCATGCTGATGTTCATCAGAATGCCGATGCCCATGAGGGTAGCGATCACCGAGGTCCCCCCGTAGCTGAATAACGGAAGCGGCACACCCACGACGGGAACGATTCCCACCACCATCCCAACATTAATGAAGAGCTGCCAGAAGAGCATGGCGCTGATCCCGATCGCCAGGATGGCGCCCGCTCGATCTTTAGAGGTGTTGGCGATCTTCAGCCCCCGGGAGATGAAGAGCAAGAAAAGGAAGAGCAGCAGAAAAGATCCAAAGAACCCCCATTCCTCAGCCCACACCGAAAAAACAAAGTCGGTGTGCTGCTCCGGTAGGAAGTGGAGCTGGCTCTGAGTCCCTTTGAGCCAACCCTTTCCCCAAATCGTTCCCGAGCCGACCGCGATCTTGGATTGGGTAATGTGGTACCCGGTCTTCAAAGGATCGAGGTCGGGGTTGATGAAGGTCAGCAGCCGGGTCTTTTGGTAATCTTTAAGAAAATGCCAGAAGATGGGGGCGGCGGCCGCACAAGCGGCCCCCAGCGTGAGCCACGTCCGGGGACGAAGGCCCATAAAAGCGAGGATCGAGAAGGAGATCAAGAACAACAGTCCAGTTGTCCCGAGGTCAGGTTGTTTGAAGATCAGGGCCAGGGGAATCGCCAGGATGAGGAACGGAACGAGCAAGTCCCAGAAGCCATAGCCCAGAGGATTTTCATTCTCCGTGAAGTATCGGGTAAAGGCCAGGATGAGCGCCAGCTTCATCAATTCAGAAGGTTGGAACGAGAAGAAGCCAAGCTGTAGCCAGCGCTGGGAGCCGGAGGTTGTGCGCCCAAAAATCATGACCATGAATAGCAGGAAAAGACAGAAAATGTAAAAAGGATAGGCGTATCGGATGAAGGTGCGGTAATCGAACAAGAGGATGACGGCCGCCAAACTGACCCCGACCAGGAACCAGTAGATCTGCTTCATGAAGAGAGGTACGCCACTTCCTGTATGGGGGTAGGTGGAGCTATAGAGGTTGAGGACCCCCATGATGGAGACGAATACGACGGTGATCAGAAGTGTCCAGTCGAAATTCAATATGAGGCGACGGTCAAACATCATCTCTGTTCGATGGCGGGGTGAGAAGTCTCCTGGGCCACCTTAAGGTGAGAAGGAGGGGTCCTTTTCGGTTGCTGGTAATAACTCTCCAGCACCTTCCGGGCCACCGGCGCGGCAGCGGCACCCCCGTGTCCCCCGTGTTCGACCAGCACAACCACGGTAATCTCAGGATTCCAGGCAGGAGCGAAGCAGGCAAACCAGGCATGGTCTTGTTGCTCGGGCGAGGAGGCATCGCTTCGTCCTTCCCTCCTTTGAACGACTTGAGCCGTGCCGGTTTTGCCGGCCACGTTGAATCCTTCGATGCGGGCCCTGCCACCGGTGCCGGTGGGCGAATTCACCACACCCCACATAGCCTCCCGCAGGAACTCCAGGATTTCCGCCGAAACGTGAATGTGCTTGGAAACCACCGGTGGGAACTCTTTGATCATCTCCCCGTGAGAGGCCTGGATGGATCGGACAATCCGGGGCTGGTAAAACTTTCCCCCGTTGATTACGGCAGAAAGAGTGGCAGCCATCTGCAGCGGGGTGACCAGGTTATAGCCTTGGCCGATGGCCGTCGATAAGGTTTCCCCCGCCTGCCAGGGGATTCCGAATCGTTTCATCTTCCACGCAGAGGTGGGAATCAGTCCGGGCTTCTCCTGCCCGAGGGGAAATCCGATAATTTGCCCGAGACCCATGTCAAAGGCGTACTTGGCGATCCGGTCCACTCCCAGGCGCAAGCCCAACTGATAGAAGTAGACGTCGCAGGATTCCACAATCGCTTGCCGGAGGGAGATCCGACCGTGCCCTTCTTTTTTCCAGCAGAGGTATTCGCGGTTGCCGAATGGCAAAGCGCCTGAACAATGAAAACTGGTCTCAGGGGTGATAACCTTTTCTTCCAGTCCGGCCGTGGCGGTGACGATTTTGAAGACCGAGCCGGGGGGATATTGCCCCTGGGTCGCCCGGTTCTGCAAGGGATTGGCCGGGTTGGCGATAAGGCTTTTCCAGTTTTCTGGAGAGATTCCGCGGGCGAAGAAGTTGGGGTCAAAGTCGGGTTTACTGGTCAGGGCCAGAATGTCTCCGCTTTGGGGGTCCATGGCCACCACCGCCCCCCTTTTACCGGACATGGCTTCCTCGGAGGCCTTCTGCAGCTCGAGGTCCAGGGTGAGAAAAAGGTTGTTTCCCGGGTTGGGTTCCAAATTTTCCAACACCCTGACTTTCCGGCCCAGGGCATTGACCTCGATTTGCCGTCCTCCATTTTCCCCCATCAGGTCGAGTTCGAACTTCTGTTCAATTCCGTATTTCCCGATGAGGTACCCGATTTTATGGTTGACGTATTCTTCCCGTTCGAGTTCTTCCTGGTTGATCTCCCCCAGATAGCCGAAAAGGTGAGAAGCCAGGTTGCCATACAGATAATTTCGGCGGCTGACCACGTCCACCATGATTCCCGGCAGGTCCAGGCGTCGAGTTTCCAACATAGCCAGCTCCTGGCGGGTAATATCTGTCTTCAATTTCACAGGCTGGAAGGGGGACGATCCTCTGGCGGCGTCGAGCTTGGTCTGGAGCTTTTCAGGGTCCGTGGATAGGACGCGGCCAAGGGCCGGGACCAGCGCCGGCATATCCGGGACGTCTTGGCGGTAGAGAGAAACATCGAAGGAAGGAAAGCTGTCCACAAGGGGGGTCCTTTCCCGGTCGTAAAGGATCCCGCGGGGCGCAGGAACCTCTTGAATCCGGATGCGGTTATTCTCCGAGAGATTCTTGAAATAGTCTCCCTTGATGATCTGGAGGTACCAGAGCCGGGAGAAGATCAGCGAGAAGACCACAATAATCACAATATTGACATAGACGAGCGCTGAGTTCTTTTCCGAGGTTCCGTTTTTATCCAGATTCAGGCGCATCTCTAAGCCTCCAGCGGAGAAGTTTTAACCCGCGGCAGGGGCTCCAGTTTTTTGAAGAGGGGGAAAAGAGGCCAGCTGGCCGCACAGCTGATCCCGGCCTGGGGGAGCAGCCAGCTTACCCCGGGCAGAGAAAAATTTGCAAAAATTCCCAGGGCGGGGGGGAGAAAAATCATCAAGAGCGCCTGCATGGTTACCGATACGGCCACCAGGATCATCCGTACCGCGATCGTCTCCCCCAGGATTAAAAATCTGGCCAGCAGCTTAATGAAGAAAAAAATGCTCAGGTAGATGAAGAGAAAGAGTCCAGGAGGACTTCCGGAAAAGGTTTGTTGGAGTAGACCGTAGAAAGAGACCAGAATCGCCCCCACGACCAGCGGGGGAGAGATCCCCAGGTAGGTGATTAGAATCAACATCAGGTCCGGCTTCAAGGAATCTGGTAAGAGTTCGCTGATCACCGCCGACTGGAAGAGAGTCAAGAGATAAGCGATGAGCAGGAGGATGAAAAAACGGAGCATGGTCAGTTGGCCCTCCCAGCCGCTGCCCTCATCTCCAGGCTGTAGATCAGGGGAAAGGTGAAATGGTGTTTCAGACAGGCGGCAATGTTCTTGATGATGGACCCCTTGCTGCTCAAAATATAGACCCGGGGAGGCGCGAAGAAAATTTCGTCCGCAATCCGCTGCACCGCCAGCCCGGGCCCCTGACCCCAGCCTCTTTGAGCGCTTTGTTCGGCTTCGAAAAAGGGAACGATCTTGTCTTTGAGACGCAGTTCCGTATCCACGAAGAAGAGGGCCACGTGGGGAATGAGATCCTCGAGGCGGCTCACAAACTCATGGACCTCATCGCCCTCGATATTTTTGGGGGGGGAGGATTTCACTTCCATATAGAGGAGGCGGCCTTCCAAAGAGGCAAGGACATCATAGTCTCCCCCGAAGCGAGTGCCCTTGCAGCGCAAGCCGTAAAGAGCCGGACAGGCAAATTCTCGCCGCAAAATCTCGGCCATGAACCATTCCAGAGTCGGCCCCAGGCTGGCTGGGGAAAGGGGACGCAGGCAGTAGACCCGGCCTTTTAACGGTTTCACTAAGCCGAGGTCAATAAGAGAGTGCAGGTATTTCCGGCCAGTTTCCGGGGAGGAATAGCGGACCACTTCTGAAACCCGGAAGCCTCCTTTTCGGTTCAGGACCTCCCGCAGGAAGAGGCGGAAGGAATACCTCTTGAAGAGGTCATAGAATCGTTCCTTTTCCTTTTGGGAAAAGGTGGGGGGGAAGAGAAGATGGTGGACCGGGTTCTCACGGTAGGGGTCCAACCCGCGACGCCTCAGCATTCCTCTTAACTCGGAGAGCTCTTGCGGGCGGCCATCCTGCAGAGAACGAACATCCGCGCTAAGCTTGCGGAATTGCTCTTGCAAATGGCGAAGAAGGCGGATGATCGTTTTCTCGGACATGTCAAGAACAGTGTGAGTGTTTAGGGTCAGTGTCAGTTACTGACACTGACCCTGCTTTTTCATAATATACATCGGCTGAAGGGAAAAAACAATTCACTCCCCGGGCACGAAAGACCCTTCTGCTCGGCCATGCAACATGGTTTTGTTTGCCCGGTAGCGCCAGCCGGATGGATGGACCGGGAGCCAAAAACGAGCAAGAATCACCGATATTTCCTCCAAAACTTCCTGCTCCGACCTTTCTTCTACGAGCCATTTGGCCGGGAAGGCTTCAACCTTACCACTTGGCCGCTTGAATCCCTGGTCCCTGAAGAAAGTGAGGAGAGAAGAAAGCCGGCTTTCTGGTTTTTCTTTCGAAACATTCACATAAGGTAAATGAACATAATGAGCAGAAAGGAAGGAACCAGGATGGAGCCGGAATAAAGCATATACCCGAAAAAGCTGGGCATCTTGACCTTGGCTTCTTCGCAGATGGACTTGACCATGAAGTTCGGGGCGTTGCCAATGTAAGTGTTGGCACCCATGAACACGGAGCCAGCTGATATGGCCATCAGAATTTCCTCCGCGATCGGCCCGGTGGTAGCCGCCACGACAGGAAGATTGGCAGCGGAAGTCAGGAGGCCTTTGGTAACGCCTTGTCCCAGGGCGAAATACGTAGCGTAGGTCGGGGCGTTGTCCAGGAAGGAGCTCAGACCCCCGGACATCCAGAAGAACTGCCAGGCATGCCTCACCCCGGTCTCTGCGCCATGGGCCTTAAGCAGGCAGATCGCCGGAGTCATCGTGATGAATATGCCGATGAACAACAAGGCCACCTCAATCATGGCATAGAAGGTGAAATAATTGTATTCGCGGGGGCTTTTGAATTGGGTATGCCCGCGCTTGTGAGCTTTTTGCTTCGATTGGGTGTCCAAAACAAAGGAAATCAATGCCAGGAGAATCATGAACGGCTGTTGCATCCAGGAAAGGTCGATGACTGTCCCATTCACCTCGTAGGCTCTGAAGAAGATGACCGAACAGAGGACCCCGAGGATCAGCACCAGGTTGATTTTCCCGTGAACCTTCAAGGGCTTTTGCTCCCGGAGGTCGCGCCGCAGGTCTTCTTTGGTCTCTTTGGAATATGCCCAGGTGTCCCAGACGTAGAAAATGGTGAGGAGTAAGGCCACTTCGGTCAGCCAGAGGGGCCAGAGGCGCAGGGTCCAGAAGAAGGGCACGCCGAAAAGGTAGCCGAGAAACAAGGGGGGATCTCCCACGGGCAGCAAAGAGCCACCAATGTTCGCCACCAAGAAGATGAAGAAAATGAAAATGTGGGCTTTCTTCTTCCTCTCTTGGTTCGTTTTCAGCAGCGGCCGAATCAGCAGCATGGCGGCTCCGGTTGTGCCGATAAAGCTGGCCAGCACAGCCCCAAGCCCTAAAAAAGTCATATTCACAAGGGGAGTCGCCCTGAGGTCTCCGTCCAGGTGTATGCCGCCGGAAATGGTGAACAGGGCCACCAGCAGGATGATAAAGGCGTAGTAGTCATGCAGGATCTCTACCAGCACCTTCTGCCCAAGCGGGCCGAGCCAGAGCAGGTAGGCGGCAGCGGGCAGGGAGCAGAGCACACTCACAACAGCTTTATTCAGTTGTGCCTCCCACCATGCGCCCTGGAGCAGGGGGATGAGGGCGATGGCCAGAAGGATGGCAATGAATGGAATGACCGACCAGTAGGGCAGGATTTTACCCAACTCTTCCTGGGCATCGTGCCGGACTGCCGCAGCATGGCTTTCCTTCTCCGCCCCTTTCTCGGCCCCCAAATCCCTGGTCTCTACAGGTGCGCCTTGCGCCGAGGGGACAAACGCCGGGCTGGTGAAGGCTAAAAGGCATAAAACAACCAGGCAGGGCAAAAAGAGCCTTTGCGGCATTACTTCCTCCTATTTGGCCCTCCACTCATATCACTCTTAAAGAACCTAATCTTAATTACCGTAATTCGTGTGAATTGACAAGCTATAATTTGCGGTTTCAGATTTTTAATTCCAAAATTCGCCATCCGCAATCCAGAGGCTTGCCACTCCCCCAGTTTTTTGATTGCAAGTTAGATTGTGACCCAGGCGGAAGGGCGGCGAGCGAAGGAAGCATCGGCTGGGAATTCCTCATCATCCTGGCCCTCAGCTCTGATTCCGACATCGGCAGCGGGGCAAAAAACCCCCGGAGATGAAAGGTCATGAATCCAAAACCGAAAACCTCAAATCAGGTCTTGGCCCCGCCCCAGCCATGGAAAGACCACCGCCTTATGATTGCAAGAGAGCCGCCATTGCGCCTGGGTCAAGTAGAGCCTACAAAAGGGAGTGGCGAGTTTCTTATTGCTGTTGACATAATCAACAAGGGATATATATTTAATAAGGGTTTGTGTGG
>CAYQWO010000132.1:6439-8449 GCA_964421095.1 uncultured Syntrophaceae bacterium | reverse complement strand
TCCCGAGCCGAGAGGTAGATCCCCAGCAATACCAGCGTTCCCCCCAAGAGCAAATTCTTGCTTATAGGTTCTCCCAGGATGAAATAAGCCAGGATGGTGGCTCCGATCGGCTCCCCCAGAATGAACACCGCGACCAGAGTGGCCGAGAAAAATTTTAAGGCCCAATTCAGAGTGGTATGACCAATCAGCTGGGGAACGAGGGCCAGGAGAAAAAAGAAGAGATAGGTCCGAGGAGGATAATCGAAAAAAACCTCCCCGCTGGCCAGGGCCAGGAGAATTAAGAAAAGCCCGGCCACTCCGTACACCAAAGTGATGTAAGCGGTAAGGTCCATTTTCTGGCGCACGCGCCTCCCCAACAATAAATATCCAGTGGCCATGACCGCCCCCAGCAGAGCGAGAAGGTCTCCGTAGAGGCTCGGGATGCCTTTATCCCAGTCGCCCCAACCAATGACCAGGCCCCCCACGATGGCCACCAGAATAGAAAGGAGGAGGGTAACCGAAAGCGCTTCCCCTAAGAAGAAGGTGGAGGCCAAAGCGACAAAGATGGGGTTGGTGGTCACGAAGATCACTGAACTGGCCACGGAAGTGTATTTCAAAGAAGTGATCCAGAAGGCAAAATGAAAGCAGAGGAAAAGGCCGGCCAGGATTGAGGCCAGGATTTCTTGCCGGCCCAAACGGCGGACTTCCCGGAGCGTCCGGGGCAGGGTAAAGAGAAGGAGCACGAGGGTGGCCAACCCTAAGCGGTAGGCGGCAATGACCAACGGAGGGGCTTCACAGACCTTGATAAAGATGGAGGCAAAGGAGATGGCTGTCAGGCCGATGGGGAGAACGGCCTTGGCGCTATAGGAAGCTTGGGGTATGAGCTTTCTCTCAGGCATGGAACCGGATGTGGACGATGTCGCCATCTTGAACGATGTATTCTTTTCCTTCTACCCGGATGAGCCCCTTTTCCCGGGCAGCCGCCATGGATCCCGCGGCCACAAAATCGGTGAAGGAGATGACCTCTGCCCGGATGAACCCCTGCTCCATGTCCGTGTGAATTTTTCCGGCCGCTTGCGGCACACGGCTTCCCCGGGGAACGGTCCAGGCGCGAAGTTCCGGGCCTACGGTGGTGTAAAAGGTGATCAAATGCAAAAGCTCATATCCGGCCCGGATGAGCTGGTTTAGGGCGGACTCGCCCAGGCCCATCTCTCGCAAGAATTCCATCCGTTCCTCCGGGGGAAGCTCAGCCATCTCGGCCTCCAGGTCGCCGCAGATCACGACCACGGGGGCCTTCTCCCGAGCTGCCAGTTCTTCTACCTGGGGAATCCACCGGCGTTCTTTTAATTCTTTTTCGCTGACGTTAGCCACATAGAGAAGAGGTTTGGCGGTAAGCAATTCCAGGCTGCGCAGGATTTTCTGCCCTTCCTCGGAAGAAGAGAGGTCTGCGGCCGGCGAGCCAGCGGACAGCGTCTGCTGAACCTGCTGGAGGAAGGGGATTTCCGAGGAAGATCTCTTGTCCCCGACTCTGGCTTGGTGGGCTGCTTTGTTCAGGCGCTTCTCCACGACCTGGAGATCGGCCAGGAGAAGCTCGGTCTGGACAATCTCCATGTCCCGCCGGGGGTCCAAAGAACTGTAAATGTGGACCACATTCTCAGCTTCGAAGCAACGGACTACATGGGCCAGGGCATCGACGTTGCGGATGTGGCCGAGGAAGCGATTTCCGAGGCCTTCGCCCTGGCTGGCCCCTTTGACCAGGCCGGCGATGTCCCAGAACTCCAGGGTTGTAGGGGTAACTTTCTCATGGGGCAGGACCTGGGAGAGTCTTTTTAGGCGCTCATCGGGGACGGCGACGATGCCCTGGTTGGGATTAATGGTGCAAAAAGGGTAATTGGCCACCTCGGCCTTGGCGGCGCTGAGGGCGTTGAAAATGGTGGACTTTCCAGCGTTCGGCAGGCCGATGATCCCGCAGGCAAAACCCAAAAGACTCCCCCTCTTGCATAGACAATTTTGCGGGCATTATACCGGAAA
>CAYQWO010000132.1:3759-6339 GCA_964421095.1 uncultured Syntrophaceae bacterium | reverse complement strand
TTTTAGGGGGCTCTGTTTGAATGGTTGGATGAGTCGACAGGGATTATTGGGGTTCAAGCAGAGGAATTCCATATTTTTTTCAAGATTTAATAATTTGAATCCGATATAGAGAATACGTTTGAATAGCGATCAAAATACGTCTTAGCTTTACCCCCATGAAAATTTCCAAAATCTCAACCGGACAGTATGGAGAGCTTTTAGACATTGGCTTTCGCTCAATGGAGCAAGTGTGATGGTCCCCGGCTGCCCCTTTTTGGTGACTACTTGGACAAGGGAGGTGAATCCATGCAGACCTTGATTGATCTGGCCAGAACTAAAGGCAGTGTGGTAGGCGAAGTGGAAAAAGCGCCTTATGATCACACAATCCAGCGGCGGTGCCTTGATCTAACGGCACCGGACCTCAGGCACTGTTTCAAGAGCAGCACCTTTTTTGATAGAGAAGGCTCAAACGAGGCTGACAGATAGGGTTTAACCAAGCAGGCAGGGTTTATTCACCCACGTGGTAGATTATTGAGGAAGCCGGGGATCATCACAATTTCGCCAGAAAAAAGTTGATCTATCGGGCGAAGGGGGCGCGAAGCGCCACCGCACCAGGATCATGAAATCGGGGGTGGAGGATCAAGCTTTCCCCCTAAAAACAAAAAAGTTAATGCCCCCCATCACTTTCATATATACGAATTCCTTAGATCTCACAGCGGATCTCGTGATTTCCAGGCTCGGGCCAGATGAAGTGTTTCGCTTCAATTGTGACCTCTGGCGGGAATATAAGATTAAAATAGATCCGCATGGCTTCTTTATTGAAAACCCGGCCGGTCGGTTTCTGCAAAGCAGGGATATCGCCAAATTCTATTGGCGAAGGCCCCACATGTCTTCGCGTCTTTATCCCGATCGCCATATCCCTGAAGAAATCGTCTACATGGAGGAGGAAGTCTATTACGCCTTTCGGGATATGGTCAATCTCCTGTGGTCTGAAGGGAAAGTCGTTTTGACTGAGCCGATGGCCGACTCGCGGATCGGTAAGCTCGTTCAGCTCAAGGTGGCCCGTAAATATTTTAAACTGCCTTCCTACAAGTTTGTAAGTGGGTCGCCCGATTATTTTGAAAAGGATAAGGCTTCCGTGGTCAAAAGCCTTTCCTCGGAACGGATCAAGGGTAATCTCGTCCTATTTACAACAAGAGTTGCGGAAGACAAACTGGACCCTTCAACACCGTGGTTGATTCAGGAATACGTGCCGGCGACCCGCGACGTAACGGTGGTTTTTGTACGGGGTGAAGTTTTTGGATTCGAACTCAATCGTGAAGATTTTCTCGAGCGAACGGTAGACTGGCGGGAAATGGGGCCGGAAACCGCCACGGATGCCTGGCTGCCCCACACTCTTTCTGGAAATATGACGGAATCAATCCGCTTTTTTATGGCTGACCTCGGGCTTCATTTTGGCCGGCTCGATTTGCTTTTTGGCGAAGGGGAATATTTTTTTCTGGAGGTAAACGCCAATGGGGAATGGGCGTGGCTTGACTTTGACGGAAAAAATGGTCTGCTGGAAAGCATCCTTAAGGAAATATCGCCTCTTACCCCTCGGCACTCCATTCCCATAAGCCGCGGGATCTCTCTTTGAAGAATATATAAGCCGGGTATACCCGACCGCCCTAAATTTCAAATTTCGGCGAGAATGGGATTCGGGAAGTTCCAAAATAAAATTTCCCCATTCCAAAAGCTCACCGGGTTTAACCCGATGCCAACTCGAGAAACTAGGTGGCAAAAAAAAGACTATCAATTCTTAAAAACCGGAATTTTCTTTTTTATTCCATCTCCAGGTTTATCTCACTGCTGGGGGATAATATCCACCATATCGCCCTCATGACCCTGGTCTACCGGACCACCCATTCGCCTCGAGCCCTCGGCAATACCCTATTTTCCCTCCAAGCACCCCAAATCATCTTCGGCTTGATTTCGGGGATTATGGCAGATCGCTGGAATAGAAAAAGAATAATGATCGGGGCAGACCTGTATAGGATGGTTGCCGTGGCGGCCATCCCTTTCCTACCGTCAATAGAATTCCTCTATTTCGTGTTGATCTCCCTTTCCGGAGCGGAATCGTTCTACAATACCGCCCAGGTTTCCCTATTGCCGGGCATTTTGCAAGGGGAAGGAGAGCTGATCAGCGGGAATTCATTTCTGCAGACCACCACGACCATTTCGATGATTGTCGGCCCTCTAATAGGCGCTTTCGTCGTAGCCAATATGGGAACAACAAAGGCTTTTCTGATCGATGGGGCCACATTTCTCATAGCTGCTCTTCTAACCCTGCCGATTCAGCAGGGCGGCCACCCAAGCGGGGACAAGCGCTCCTCGATATCGGCCTTCTGGAATAGCTTCTTTGGGGGATTCAAATATTTCATTGATAACCGTCCGATCCTTATTCTGGTCATTTTAAATGGGTCGATCTTGAGCTCTGTTTTCCTCACTTCGAGCCTGAAGATCGCCTTCGCCGATCAATTTATTTCTCCAGGGGGCCTGGATGCATCCAAGGTCCTTGGATACATAAACTCGATGAATGGCATAGGAAGCCTCATCGGCGGG
>CAYQWO010000132.1:0-3659 GCA_964421095.1 uncultured Syntrophaceae bacterium | reverse complement strand
GGGGTAAAATTTTTATTAGATTCAGCTCCAGCTGGGAAGAAATTTGGATGAAATTATGGAGGGTGGGAGAATGATCGTTTGGCCGAAGGGGAAAATTGGGAGAAGAGTTCTGTTCTTTTGGGTTCTGATTTTTTCATTAGGACTCCTCGTTGGTTTATATGGTGAAAAGGCGGGGGCGCAAAAGACCGGGTCACCTGACCTGACCACAGCGATCGCAGATGTGGCCGAGAAGGCCATGCCGGCAGTCGTGCACATCGAGGTTAGGCAGCGCGTAGAGGGGCCATCTCCCATGCTTCCTTTTGAGAGCGATCCCTTTTTTCGCTATTTCTTCGGCGGGCCTTCGGGGCCCCGAACCTATAAAAGGGAGATGCATGGAATCGGCACGGGGATGATTATCGACAGCGAAGGGCACATTCTGACCAACAACCATGTGGTCAGCGGGGCGACGAAGATTACCGTTAAAATGGCCTCCGGGGAAGAATTTGAGGGGAAAACTGTGGGCGCTGACCCCAAAACGGACCTGGCCGTAATCAAAATCAAGACTCCCAAAAACATCCCTTACCTGACCTTTGGCGACTCGGACAAATTGCGGGTGGGGGAGTGGGTGGTGGCGATCGGCAACCCTCGCGGCTTGGAGCAGACCGTGACCGCCGGGATCATCAGCGCGAAGCATCGCGCGGGAATTCTGGACCCATCCAGCTACCAGGACTATATCCAAACTGATGCAGCCATCAACCCGGGCAATAGCGGAGGCCCCCTCTTGAACCTGGCGGGAGAAGTCATCGGGGTCAACGCGGCAATCGTCTCCGAATCCGGAGGCTTCGAAGGGATTGGGTTTGCCATCCCGAGCAAAATGGCCATAGCCATCGCCGATGCCCTGATCAAAACAGGAAAGGTGATGCGCGGGTGGCTAGGGGTAAGTGTTCAAGAGTTAACCGCGCCCTTGGCCAAGAGCCTGAATTTGAAAGTGCTCAGGGGAGCTCTGGTGGCGGATGTGGCGAAGGGAGGGCCGGCGGAAAAGGCGGGGATCCAGCGAGGGGATGTAATTGTCAGCCTGAATGGCGCAGCCGTGCAAAGCGCCAATGATTTCAGGAACGCCATTGCTGCCAGTCGGGTGGGGAAAAAAGTGGAAATTGGCCTTTTGCGCAAGGGAGAGCGGATTACGGCCCAGGCTGTGGTTGCTGTCTACAAACCTTCACCCGCTATGGTCGCTGTGGAGTTACGGAATAAGCTGGGTGCGGAGGTCAAAGAGATTTCGGTCATGGATGCCCGTCGCCTGCGCCTGGATTCGCGGGAAGGCGTGATCCTGACAAATGTGGACCCCCTGGGGCCAGCGGGGCGCGCCGGCATGGAGCCAGGGGACGTCATCTTCCAGATCAACAATCAAGCTGTGCGGGGCCTCAAGGATTACAACCGCATTCTTGAACAAATCCAGAAAGACGAAGAGGTCTTATTGCTGGTCCGCGATACTCGAACCGGAGAGGTAGGATACTTAACCTTGGTGGTTCAATGAATGAAGAAGAAATCCTGGGCGAAAAACCTGAAACCTTAGAGTTTTTGGCCTCTAAGCTGGATGAAAGGGGTGTGCCGGAAAGCTCGGAAGCCCTCGAGGTCTTCGATCCTTTAAAGAAGTACCTCATGGAAATCCGGAAATTCCCCCTCCTCTCGCGCGCAGAGGAAATTGAGTTAGCCCGGCGTTGGCGGGAGCAGAAGGACCGAGCAGCGGCCTACCGCTTGGTCGTTTCCAACTTGAGACTGGTGGTGAAAATTGTTTTCGAATACCAGCGGGCGTACGCCAATTTGCTGGACCTGATCCAGGAGGGCAACCTGGGGCTGATGCAGGCCGTGAAGAAATTCGACCCCTACCGGGATGTGAAACTGTCATCATATGCTTCCTGGTGGATCCGGGCTTACATTTTAAAGTTCCTCATCGATAATTGGAGCCTGGTCAAGATTGGGACCACCCAGGCCCAGCGAAAACTCTTTTTTCGCCTGAAAAAGGAAAAAGGACGACTGGAAGCCATGGGATTCGACCCGGGGCCTAAGCTTTTGGCCGGAGCCCTGGAGGTGCGCAAAGAAGAAGTAACCCAAATGGAGCAGCGTCTGGAGGGGAAAGATCTTTCTCTCAACGCGCCATTGCAGGAGGATATGCGGCAGACCTACCTAGATATGCTGCCGACTGGTGAACGCTTAGAAGAGCGGGTTGCCGATATGGAATTCAAAGAGGTTTTCAACCAAAAGATCGAAGAATTTTCTTTTACTCTGAAAGGGAAAGAGGCTTTCTTGCTGAGAAATAGGCTATTGGCTGAAAATCCCCTCACCCTGCAGTCAGCCGGCGAGCAATTACACATTTCCCGGGAAAGGGCCCGGCAGATCGAAAAGAGAGTGCTGGAAAAACTGAAGGTTTTCTTGAAAAAGCAGTTTCCGGACATTGGCGACTTGCAACTTGCCTCCAAGAAAATAAGGTCCAGGAGTAATGGACTGAAAAAACCCACCTGAAATTGCGGATTGGGGATTTTCCGTTCCGAAATCCGAAATCAGAAATCCGAAATTCAATGGTCGATTCTTCCTTCGTTCGTCGCCCTCGCACCTGGGCCACGATACAAGTTTGGGAAGCGAAAAT
The DNA here is from genome assembly GCA_964421095.1 of uncultured Syntrophaceae bacterium. GTDB lineage: Bacteria > Desulfobacterota > SM23-61 > SM23-61 > SM23-61 > CAYQWO01. The sequence goes on along the minus strand of CAYQWO010000132.1, from coordinate 1,036 downwards.
TGGGATGGGCACCCAATAAGTTTTTTGGGGCCTTGACAACCTCTGGGGCAATGCTTAGGTTTTGAGTGGTTAGTAGAAAAACAACAAGGAGGGGATTTGCATGGCACTGATTCGTTGGGATCCGTTCCGAGAGATGGCTTCTTTACAGGAACGCATGAACCGCCTTTTTTCTGATTTTCGTATCCGGGCACCTTTGCTGGGAGAGGAGGAGATCACCCAGGGAACATGGGTTCCGCCCGTGGATATCTATGAGACCGCTGAATCCATCGTGCTGGAAGTGGAACTTCCGGGGATCACCAAAGAGGACATCGTAGTCGAGGTGAAAGACAATACCCTCACTCTCAAGGGAGATAAGAAATTCGAGAAAGAAGTGAAAGAGGAGAATTACCATCGGGTGGAACGTTCTTATGGGGCCTTCCAGCGGGTCTTTACTCTCCCCAGCACGGTCCAGCAAGACAAAGTAAGGGCGAAGTTTAAAGATGGAATTCTGGAGATCACGCTCCCCAAGGTGGAGGAAGCCAAGCCGAAGCAAATTAAAGTTGATGTGGGCTGAAAAAAAATTTTCCGGGGGGGGGCGAAAGCCCCCTTTTTTTTAGGCCTGACAGAACTATCATCAGCAGGAAAGACCGAAACCTGTCCCATCTTGATGGGAGCGCGCTGAGAGTTTTTCAGGGGGTTGGAGGGCATAAATGATTTTATTCTCAAGGTGGCTTTTTTAATCTTTCTTGGTTTAGAATTCATAAGAAATTATACAGAGAGAAAGGATCAGAGATGCGTTTTGACAGATTCACCTTGAGAGCCCAAGAGGCCTTGCAAGAGGCCCAGGCGCTTACCGAGAAGCATGAGCACCAGCAAATCGAGCCTGAGCATCTTTTACTGGCTTTGCTGCAGCAGAGCGAAGGAATCGTCCCACAGGTATTCCAAAAATTGGGGATTTCCTTGCCCAGCCTATTATCCCAGCTGGAGGAGGGACTGAAGAAGATCCCGAAGGTTTATGGGGCCGGAACGGGACAAGTTTATATATCTCCCCGGCTGA
>CAYQWO010000131.1:0-8462 GCA_964421095.1 uncultured Syntrophaceae bacterium | reverse complement strand
CTGACAGGCATCCTCTTAGGCACTTCCTGCGCTTCCCTTTACTTTCAACGCCTGCCTGCACCGCAGGAACCCCTCCGGTTCAACAACCTTGGGGATCTGCCCTACAGCGAAATCTGGTCTGGGTTCGTTTTCTATGGTGAAAAGGTGGGCTTTTCCCACCTGGAAATCACGCCCTGGGAAGGTGAACAGTTCTTCCGCATATCTTCCGAGGCCCATTTACGCATCCGCTTATTGGGGATGGGTAAGCAGATTTCGGTAAAAAGCGCTGATATTGTCCGGCCCGACCTTACCCTTGTCTCTTTTCATTATGAACAGAAGATGGATGAGAAATCCTGGACCATCAAGGGGGAAGTTATCGGAGAGGACTTCCAGGGGGCGGTCCAAACCGGAGGCCAGGCCAAACGGATTGAAAAAAAACTGGAAGGCCCGATTTACCCGGCAAGCGGCATCAACCTGTATCCCCTTCTTAAGGGTCTCACTGTCGGGTCGAGCTATAAGTTCATGGTTTTTGACCCCCAAACCCAATCTTTTGTTGAAGTTACGCAGCAAGTGACGGCCTTTGAGAAGAGCAAAGAGCTGCAACTTGAACCCGCGTATAAGATCAAAACCGATATGCTCGGCCACAGCGTTTCCAGCTGGATCAACCGGCGGGGAGAGACGATCTTCGAGCTGGCGATGGGCGGGGTCCTGATCACTCACCAGGAGGAGGAAGAGCGGGCCAAACGCTTCCTTTCCGAAGCGAGTTTGAACAAGAAAGACCTCATTCTTGATTTTAGCCTCATTAAGACCCATATATCCCTGCCCTGTCCGAGAGAAACCACTTTTTTGGAAGTGGCCCTGGAGGGAGTGTTGGAACAATTACCCATTCTCCAGGGTCCTGGGCAGGAGGCGTTTGAGCAGAAGAGGGGAGCGACGAGCAGTGCCGTATACCGCCTGCATGGCCATCGGGCTTCTCCGCCCAAAGCGGTTGGCGGACCTTCCGATAAGGCCAGTCTTCATCAGTACCTGGCCGCCACGGTTCACCTTGAGAGTGAACATCCCGAAATCAAGAAGAAAGCCATGGAGGTTACCGCCGGGGCCGCTTCCCCACTGGAACAGGTGCAGCGGCTGACCCGATGGGTATCGGAAGAAGTCAAAGACGAGGTGGTTGAAAGTTTTTCTGCCCTGGAGGTTCTCCATACGCGCAAGGGAGAGTGTCAGGCGCACACCATGCTCTATGCTGCCATGGCCCGGGCCGCGGGAATCCCCACACGAATTGTAGGGGGTATTGTTTACGCTGAAGGACTGGGATTTCTGTACCACAGCTGGGCAGAAAGTTATCTCGACGGCTGGATCGCCGTAGATCCCACTTTCAATCAGGTGGGTGTGGATGCCACCCATATTAAACTCGTAGAAGGCCCCTCTTGGACATCTCTAATTCCTCTCGGGAAAGTTGTGGGTAGGATAAAAGCGACCATCGTCGATTTTCGTGCCCCCTGCCTTGCCTTATGAATTACGGATTGGGGAATCAAATATAAATTTTTTTCTGTCCAGAATTCCGCATTCTACATTTCCCAATCAGTTCAGCCCGGCGTGGCCTATGGAACAACCATTCCCTCTTTTTGGCGACCCCGCCTCGGGCGGGGCAATCCGGGTGGCGCCATGGAGATCCTGGACTAATATTTTCCCGATTTCCGGCTCAATTCCAGAAGGTCTTCATAGGGGGCACAATAGCGACGTTCCTGCACGTGTTTAATAGCCTGTTCACGGCTCATTTTGCGGCACCAATAGAGATACGCCATGGCCACGAGCGGGGACCGCCCTGTCCCGGCATTACAGTGCAGGTAGGTGATATGCCGGGAGGCGAGTAAATTTTCCAGGACTTTCACAGCTTCGGGCAGGCGCTGCCGTTGATGTGCGGGGTCAAAATCACGCATAGGCACCCGGTGCACCTCAATCCCCAGTCTTCTATAAGATTCCTCCATCGCCAGCCAATCGATGCCTCTTTCGTCAAGGTCTTCGTCGGTTTGCAGATTCAGGACGGCCGTAACCCCATGGCGGTCCTTCAGCTCCTGGATATCCTTCAGGGTCTCGGGATACGTACCTACATAAAGGTTGGGCAGGATCTGGTCATAATTGATCATCGGAATGGGGGTCCAATCTCGCCAGCCTGTTGAAAAACAACCTCAACTAATATTAATATCACTAAGCAATGAACGGAAGCAACTTGAGTTTTGAGGAGAGGTGCCCCTGAATGGACGATCGGCAATTTCGCCATCTCCTCGATTTTCTTGGCCTTTCCTGGGCAGGTTACCGCAAGGTCAGAAAGGGCGCAAAAAAGCGTGTATCCCGGTACATGCAGCAGCTCGGGTTCCGCAGCATAGATGAATTTTTGTCGGCCATGGAGAAAAATCGGGAATTGAGAAGGCCGGTTGTAATTTTGATGACCGTTTCGGTCAGTCGTTTTTTCCGCGACCGGGCACTCTGGCAAGTTCTGGAAAGACATGTCTTGCCCGAAATCATTGTTAAAAAGGATGAAAAAGTGAAAGTCTGGTCCGCAGGTTGTGCCTGCGGGGAAGAGGTCTACAGTTTTAAGATTCTCTGGGATACAATGCAGCGACGTTTTCAGCAGTCGCCGGTATTAGAGTTGTGGGCGACGGATATAAATCCCCTCTACCTGCAAAAAGCCCGCGAAGGAATATACCCCCTGAGCAGCCTGAAAGAGCTTCCCGCGGAATGGCGGGCTGGGTATCTTAGGCCCGTGGGAGAATCCCGCTTGGCGATATCTGATTTTCTCAAAAAAGGGGTTTTGTGGAAGGTCCAAGATCTGCTAACCGATGCGCCACCGCAGGCGGGATTCCAAATCATCTTTCTTCGGAACAACCTTCTTACCTATTACAAGGATGAAATTAAGAAGCCTGCGTTTGGCCGAATCACCGAAAGCTTAGCACCTCACGGATTTTTGATTATCGGCTCCCATGAGAAGTTGCCCGAATCTGGCGGACTTGTGCCTTTCCCTCACCACCCAAATATTTTTAAAAAGGTTGAAATCCCAGTGGAATGTCCATGAAACCAAAAAACATCCTGCTGACCGGTCCTCCCCGATGTGGAAAATCTACGGTGATCGAAAAGCTCGTGCAGCAGATTGACAAGCCGCTTACCGGTTTCTTTACCCGGGAGATAAGAGAGAAAGGGCGCCGGGTTGGATTTTCCATCACGACTCTGGATGGGAAAGAAGGGGTTCTGGCCCATCAAGAGAGCAAGAGCAAATTGCGAGTGGGTAAATACGGTGTTAATACCGATGAGCTTGACCGGATCGCTGTTCCTTCGATGGTTCCCAGCAAGGCCGGCCAGATTGTCATCATCGATGAAATCGGAAAGATGGAATGTTTTTCCTCGCTTTTCCGGGAAACTCTGATCAAAACACTTGACTCAGCAAATCCGGTGATCGGTTCAATCGCCCAGAAGGGCAGTCCTTTTATCGGGAGAATAAAAGAACGGAAAGACGTACTATTGGTGACTGTTTCCCAAAAGAACAGGGATGATCTTGTTGGCTCTTTACCAAAGCAAATCTTCCAAATGTGATATTAAACAATCGAATTTTTTTCTTTAGGTCGTTGAGTCCAGAAATATGTAGGGAAAGATAAAGAAATGGGTGAACTTTATTTATTGCTCGGTCATCCTCATCATCCGCCTCTTTCTTCTTCGAAGAAAGTTTGTTTGATGGTATAACCGATAAAATTATCCAGCCGGGGAGGGCTGACGATCTCCAGCGCCTCTACATCCCCGAGGTATTCGACTCCATGCATGATGTTAGATGGGACGATCCAGATATCCCCAGGCTTAAGCACGCGAGGGGGTTCCTTCCCGGTAGTCACTCGAGCCTCACCTTTCTGCAGGATGATGATCTGCTCTGCCTCATGATAATGTCGGGGAACAATCCCTCCCCCCTTGACGTTGATTTCGGTTAACATCATTCGGTCGGTTGATAAAATCCTTATTTTAATGCCTTCGGCATTGGGTCGACCCGCAAGATAGCTGACGGTCCTCTGCGGAAAATCTTCAAAGCGGTGATACGTGCCCATATGGCACTCCTTTCCTTTTATGTGATTTTAGAATCTCCTAATTCTCGCTTCTGGTATCATAAAAGGCCTGTATATCAGTTCAAGCCCACAAGTTTCGGCAGGATCAGAACGAGCTCCTGCCAGAAGGCGATAATCACCAGGTCCAGGACTAGCACCACCAGGTAAGGGAGCATAGGTTTTAGGGTATCCCCCAACTTGATCTTGGTGATAGAACAGATGATGACCAGGACAATTCCGATCGGGGGAAGGATCAGGCCGATGCCCATTGTCCCAACGATCAGAATCCCGTAGTGCAGAGGCTCAATGCCGAGCTGCATAGCAGTGGGATACAAAATGGGGAAAAAGATCAGCATGGCGGGCAGCCCGTCGAGGACCGCGGAGAAGAACAGGAAAATGATGATGGTAAACAGCATGAAGACATATTTATTGGGTGAAATGGCGATGACCCAGGAGCCAAGCACCTGGGGTAGCTGGTGTGTAGCCAGCACCCAGGAAAATCCAGAAGCGAACCCGATGAGCAAGCAGACCACCCCGGTCAACTTAGTGGTGGTCACGAGAATCTCGAAGGCCTGACGAAGAGTAATCTCTTTATAGATAAAAACCCCTACCAAGAAGGAATAGATGGCGGCCACCACGGCGGCCTCCGTGGCCGTGAAAATGCCGCCAAGGATGCCGCCGAAGATGATGATCGGCAAGCCTAAGGGAAGAACGGCGTGGGAAAAAGAGAAGAAGATCTGCCGGATAGTGGCCCGCTCCTTAGTGGAATCGGGGATCGTTCCCTTTCGGGCTTGATAGTAAATGAGAACCGCTAAGGTGAGCGCCATGAGGAAGGCGGGCAGGAATCCCGCCATGAACAGCCCCGCGATGGAAATCCCTCCGATGGCCCCCAAAATGACCATCAGCAGGCAAGGAGGAATTAGCATACCCATTCCGGCAGCAGCCCCCATGAGCGCCGCAGCTCGGGAGGGGACATAGTTCGCCTTGATCATGGAGGGGATGAGCAGCGTTCCGACGGCCGAGGCATCGGCCAGGGCCGAACCTGAGATTCCAGAAAAAAACATTTCCGCCACAACCATTACCAGACCTAATCCACCGCGGATGTGTCCCACCAGGTTCTGGGCAAATTCAACCAACCGTCGGCTGATACCGCCCGTTTCCATGAAACCCCCTGTCAGGATAAAAAGTGGGATGGCCAAGAACGGGAATGACTCGATGCCCGAAGCCATCTTCTGCGGAACCATTTGTAGGGGTACATTTCCTTCCATGAAAAGGGCAAGCATCGTGGCCGAAGCCATGGCAAAAGCAATGGGGACGTTGAGAATCACTAGAATGATAAAGGCCAGAACCATGAGGGTCACGGCGTCCATAGATCAGATCTTTCCTTTTTTCCTTCGCCAATCCTCGATTTCATTCAGTATGGCAAAGATGGCCATGAAGAATCCGCTCGCCGGAATCCCTACGTAGCAATACCCGACGGGAAACTGCAAGGTCGGATAGGTCTGAAGCATGGTCATCTGGCTGATTTGGTAACCCCAAATGATCATCCCCACCGCAATGAAAAAGACGATGACCTGTCCGAACTTATCCAAGGTTCGGACCATTTTGGACGGGAGCCGTTGGATGAAAATATCCAGTCCGAAATGACCCCGATGCCTTACCGCCAATGCTGCTCCCATGAAAACGCTCCACTGGAATAGGAAAAGGGCCATCTCCTCGGACCAGACCAACGGGGCGCGCAGGATGAACCGGTATATAACTTGGAGGAAGATAGTAATGGTTAATACACCGGCTAACCCTGCGCAGATGAATTTTAGGAGCAGCTCCAGGTACCTGCCAAGCGAGTCCGTTTTTCTTCTTCCTTTCTTTTCATCCTTCTTAAATCAGTCGGAGCAGAAGGTCAACAATGCTGGACCCTCTTTTTTTCAGTAGCCAACCGCCTTGAGAACCTTATCAACCGTGGCTTCGCCGATCGTCTTCCTCAATTCCCCGATCACCGGGAAAGTGGCCTTCTTGAAAGCATCCAGATCCACCGGGCACATCTTGATTCCTTTCTTCTCCATAAACTTCAGACGATCCTCCTCGCTCGTGCCTTCGGCTTTATCGATATAGTCATCATTTGCCTTGCGCAGGACCGGGATCCCGTCCTCCAAGACCTTGCGGATGTCCGCGGGCAATTCATTCCACCACTTCAGGTTGGCCAGGACCTCTCCGGGAACACGAAACTGGAGGGTGCGGGCGTAGGCTTTGCAGATATCCGAATACTTGCCGCTCACCGTGAGTGTCGGCCCGAGCTCCGCCCCGTCAATCTGCCCGGTTTGCAGGGCCGTGAATACTTCGGCAAGGCTCATAGAAACCGGGATTCCACCCATATGTTGAATGATACTGGCCTGGAAGGGGTCCTGCATCACCCGGATCTTCATGCCCTTCATTGTTTCCGGGTTAGTGAAGCATTTGCTCCGCAAGGCAATTCCCCGTTCCCCGGCGCTGACCCAAGTAATGAATTTCAACCCGGCCTTTTCCACATCGTCGCCGATTTCGACGGCCACGGGTCCATAGGCAAATTTGTAGAATTCCTCCGGGGTTTTGAGCATGTACGGAATAGCCCAGGCCCGATGAGAAGGAGCCACTGCCTGGCTTATGGCGCTGGTGATGAAGCACATCTGCAGGGCTCCCATGCGGGTCGATTCTAAAAGTGTCTTCTGGTCTCCCAAGACGCCAGAAGTATAAAGCTCCATCTTGACCCGGTCCGGGAGTTTCTGTTCCACATAGGCTTTGTAGGCCTTCATTCCCTGGTAGTAAGGCCAGGTGGGTGGAAGCGCATCAGCGAATTTGATATTGATGACCTGGGCCTGAGGGCTTGAAACAATGAAAAACGCAAGAGAAATCCCCATCACTGTGCAAAAAAATTTCTTTCGGAGTCTCATATTCCATCCCATCCTTTCTTTGAAAAATTTTTTGCCCAATATTGGGTATTGGGAAGGCAAGGCATGCGAACCTACGCTCTGCAAATCGGTTATTTTTTCTTCTGCCCCGCAAGGTACAAGGCGGCATCCAGGCCCATGAAATAAACTTGCATCCCCAATCCCATGATCACTCCCTGGGCCGCAGGGGCGATCACCGAATGGATGCCCCGTTCGTAATGATTGGAAAGGTGGATTTCCACATAAGGAATCTTGACCCCCTTGATGGTGTCCCGGATGGAATGGCTGGCATAGGTAAAGCCTCCCGGGTTCATCACCAGGACATCCACCTTATCATAATAAGCTTTAATGATCCGATCGATGCATTCGCCCTCAGAGTTTGTGTAGAAGATTTCCAGGTTGATCTTTTTGGCCTGGGCATATTCGTTCATCATCCTGTCCAATTCGGCTGCCGTGGTCGTCCCGTAGATTTCTGGCTGACGGATTCCTAACAGATTCATATTGCTCCCCTGGATGAGAACAACCTTGGGCATTATGGTCTCCTTTCTTTTTAGTTTCCTTCCCCATAAAACAGGGTGGAAAATAGCTCAGTATTTGGCCTAAAGGGTCCTTAGCCCTTGGCAAGGATCGAACCGAATATATTCAAATGTTGGGTTTATTGCTTAAAAGATGGGCATCACGTAACTTTCGAATTCCCAGGGGTTATTCTATGACAAAATACTTTTTCCGAAAAATAAAGTCAAGCTATTTTATAAATTTTAGGTTCATCTCCAAATTAGTTGAAGGCCAAAGAGCTGGTATATTTAAAATGTCCTGTGATTTCAGGGGCCCGGAAGAAAAGACCGGGCCCTGGGCAAGCTTTCAGCAAAAATTTGGGCAACCAATTTGGAGATGATGCATGTTTTTCAAAGGGAATGGAACAATGGTGGCTGCTTTTTATGGTAGAATTATATGGACCTTTTTCTAAGTACTGTCCTCATCATCTCGAAAAAGGGTAGTAAGAATTGGAGATTATTCCGAGGCTCAGACGGGGGAGGGTTTTAACCAAGAGCGATTTTGGCTGCCTCAAAGGAATTCCCACGATCAATATTACCAATGGCTGCCTCTTTCAGTGTGCCTATTGTTATGCCAGAGGATACAGCCAGGCCCCTCCCACAGGAAAAGTTGAGCTTTACGGAAACCTGCCAATACTCCTTGGGGAGGAGCTGGCTCGGAAAAGAAAAATTCCCTCCTGGGTGGTTATCAATACCTCCTCCGACTGCTTTCAGGCCCATCCGGAAATCCTTAAGGTTACCTACGAGGTGATGCGCCTCTTTCTGGACCAGGGCATCGGGATCTCCTTTCTGAGCAAAGGGGAGATCCCTCAACCGTTTCTTCGACTTTTCGCAAAATCACCCGTGAAGGTTCTGGCTCAGATCGGGCTGGTCTCTCTCTCCGAGAGGTATTGGAAAGATTATGAACCCCTGGCCCCCTCACC
>CAYQWO010000130.1:2037-8501 GCA_964421095.1 uncultured Syntrophaceae bacterium | reverse complement strand
CACCGGTGATGATGTAGCGCATCGTGTGGGTGGCAAAGTTTCCCGTCTGGGCGATATAAGAAATATTCCCCCGGGGAATCTTGCCCAGAGGAAAGAAGCTGGAAGTGAAGTTATGGGGGGTGGAGGTATGGCCGGATGTATTGGGTCCGATGACTCGAACCCCGGTCTCCCGGATCGCTTTGATCAGCTCTTGCTGTAATTCTTCTCCTTTTACATCTACCTCTGCGAAACCTCCAGCTGCCAGGACGATTGCCTTGATTCCTCTGGCGGCACAATCCCGAATTGCTTGGGGGTTAGCGCTGGCCGGAAGGATGATAATCGCCAGGTCGATTCCCTGAGGAAGGTCCTGAATCGAACGGTGGACTTTCAATCCCATAATATCTTCCGCCTTGGGATTTACCAGGTAAAGCTTTCCGGTATATTCATTGGCCAGGATATTTCGAATCACGTCATTTCCAGGCTTTCGGGGAACTGCGGAAGCCCCGACTACGACAACACTTTTGGGCTCGAAGAATTTTTGCAGATTACCGATCATGACGTCTCCTTTCGCAAGTACCCCTAACCGATCGAGAGAGGGGGAAATGGACACTCAAGTGTACCAGCCGCATGCCGGGCGGAAATCGGCGCGACGAAAATAATTTATCATAAGAAAGAGAAGATGGCCCATATTTTTTATTATCATTAAATTTTTCCCTCGAAACTGAAAAATATGGTTATAATGTTAGAAAAAGTTTGACAGATGTTAATCTCGTTAAGAGAGTTCGCCTCTACGGCAAAGGAAAGGGGCATTTCTATGGAAAACCTGGGGGAAAGAATTCGGGACGAGCGTCGGAAACGGAATCTTACCCTGGAGCAACTCTCCCAGAAGACAGAACTTTCCAAGAGCTTCCTCAGCCAGGTCGAGAGGGGCGTAGCGCAACCTTCTGTCAGCTCCCTTAAACGAATCGCCCGAGAGTTTGGCATGAGTGTGGTCGAACTTTTCACCAATGGCCTCAACCCGCAAAACCGTTTCAGTTCTGTTCCTACCCTTCTTAACAATGGACCGAAGTATGTCGAGGATTTTCAGGTTGTTCGGGCAAACCGGCGCAAGAGCTTGACCCTTCCGGGATCCAAGGTTTCCTATGATTTGTTGACTCCGGACCTGAATCGACAGCTGGAAGTGATGTACATGAGGATTGACCCGGGCGAACATTCCGGGGAAGAACCCATGATCGATCTCCCGGGGGAGAAATTTGGCCTGGTTTTGCAGGGGAGCCTCGAAGTTCGTGTCCGGGGAGAGGCGCATCAGCTCAAGGCAGGGGACAGCGTTTATTTTCCGGCCCATCTTCCCCACGCTTGGCGAGGGCTGGGGAAAGAACCCATCGAAGTCATCTGGGTCCTGACACCACCAAGATTTTGAGCACGCCCTACATGGATTTTTTTGAAAGAGTTTAACCACCAAGGGAAGGGGCGGCGGTTAATAATTCTCATTCTGGTTAACAAGGGAATGGCTACGCATGACTGAGAAAAAAAGAACGACAAAAGAAATCTTGCAGAAAAGGATAGCGGGCCAGAAGCGCATCCCTCTGTATAATCCCGTTGCGCTGGAAGGATTACGCCAGGACTTTGAGGGGTGGAGAAATACCACCGTTGGCCAGGAAGGCCGGCGAAATTGGTACGTAACGCCGCGTACTATTTTGGGCTCTGATATTCCCCGAGAAATGCTCTATACCCCCCTCAGTAACCCTGACTTGGATTACATGCAAGATCTGGGTCATCCGGGTCAAGAGCCTTTTACCAGGGGGATACACGCCAATATGTATCGGGGCCGAGAATTCACCATGCGCCAACTCACGGGTTTTGGGGGACCTGAAGAGACGAACCAGAGAATGAAATTCATGTTAGCCCACGGGGGAACGGGGATCAATGTCCTTTTTGACCTGCCCACGATTCAAATGTATGACTCCGATGATCCGATGTCCAGAGGGCAGGTGGGCATGTCGGGAGTCGCCGTTGATTCGGTGGAGGATATGGACTTGATATTTAAAGATATCCCTCTCGACAAGGTAACTGTTTCGCTGGTGACCCATTATCCATCCAATACGGCGATTCTTTTTCCTATGTACTTAGCGCTGGCCGAGCGCAGAGGCATCTCCTGGGATAAATTGCGCGGGAGCGTGCAAAATGATATCACTTTGGAAGAAGTGGTGCGCAGTGGTCCGGAGTATATCCCCCCTAAAGATTGCTTCCGGATACAATGCGACAACATCGAATTCATCAGGCAAAACGTCCCTCTGTGGAACTTTGTCACGTATAATGGCTACAATCTCCGGGAGTTTGGAACTTCCGGGGTGACGGAGATGGCTGTGGCTTTAGCCAACGCGATGGGCACCGTTGAAGAGATGCTCCGCCGAGGTCATGAAATCGATTGGCTGGCGGAGAGGTTGGCATTTTTCTGGTCTCCGGCTAGCGATTTCTTCGAAGAGGTTGGCCGAATCAGAGCGGTAAGAAGGCTGTGGTACAAGATAATGAAATATAAATTCAAGGCGCGAAGCCCCAGGTCGATGTGGATGAGATGTCATGTTCAGACATCCGGTGTTTCCCTGATGAGGGAAGAACCCCTGAATAACATCATCCGGGCAGCTTACCATGCTCTGGCTTCCGTATTGGGGGGTGTTCAGTCATTACATGTGGATTCTTATGATGAAGCTTATTCCGTGCCCACGGAGGAGGCGGCATTACTATCGCTGCGAACCCAACAGATCATTCAGGCAGAGACCGGGGTTACGGAGGTGGTGGACCCCTTGGGAGGCTCTTTCTACGTAGAAACTCTGACCAATGAAATTGAAACGAGAATTCTTGACGAGGTTGAGGAGATTGAGAGGATGGGTGGTTATGTAACCGCCATAGAAAAGGGTTGGTTACACAAAAAAATTGCTGAATATTTCAACAATGAAAGGAAAATGATTGAGAAGGGCGAAATTAGAATAGTGGGCTATAATGCCTACAAAGCCCCTGTAGAGCTCCCCGCCATTAATGTGTTTCGATATCCCGAGGGGGTGGAAGAGAGGCAGAAGGCGAGGTTGGGGAGACTGAGAGAGAAAAGGGATAAGGAAAAGGTCAACAGCGCTCTCCTCGCCCTGGAAGAGGCGTGTAAGAAGGGAAAGAACGTGATGCCTTACACCATTCAGTGTGCCCGAGTGGGTTGCTCGGAGGGGGAAATGTTTAAGGTGTTCAAAAAGTCTTTTGGCCTATGGAAACCGCCTGTATTTTGGTAGAAGAAATGGGCAATTCATCGTTTCTCTGAGTTCGTTTGGGTTAGATGAGACCTGAGGGATGGCCATGGCCGCAAGAATAAAGGTTTTGTTATCGAAGCTTGGTTTAGATGTTCATAACAGGGGACTGATCACTGTGGCCAATGAATTGAGAGATGCGGGCATGGAAGTCATTTATTTGGGGAATTCCTTTCCTAAGGAGATCATTAACACGGCCATTCAAGAAGATGTTGACGTCGTTGGGATAAGTTCTTTGGGAGGGGCCCATCTGACGCTGGGTGGGGAACTGATGGAAGAGGCGAAGAGAGAAGGGCTGCAACAGCGTATGGCCTTTGTCATTGGGGGAATTTTCCCACCAGCGGATGCTGGCAAACTGCAAGAGATTGGTTTTGATAAGACCTTTATGCCCGGGGCGACCAGGGAAGAAATCGTATCATCTATATACAAGATCGTTTCCGCTAAGATGGATAGATCCCCTTGAATTCATACCTCTTCAATGTTATCCTCCGGACGCACCCTGTGTATAATTAATCACTATGGAGAGGATTTGCGAAAAAAATGGTTGCCCCAAAAGGTCTGGCCAGAGCGAGGGAACTTTATTTAGAAAGACGAAAGCGAGCGGAAGAGTTAAAGGCTCGGGGGAAAAAGGTTTTAGGTTACCTATGCCTCTTTGCCCCGCCCGAAATCATGGCGGCCGCAGGGATTCTGCCCTACCGATTGCGCGGGGACCTGAAGGAGCCTGTTACCAAGGCCTATGGATTCGTTGAGCCATTCGGGTGTCCCTATGTGCGCAACCTTTTCGACCAAGATCTCAAGGGGAAGTTTGACTTCTTGGATGGATTGATCATGTCCCACAGCTGTGACATGGTTCAGCGGATCTACGGAATCTGGACTTTGAACAAAAAGCCTGACTTTCATTATTTTGTCAACGTTCCCCACACCCTCAAACCCTGGTCGAAAGAATTCTTCAAAAGAGAAATGGTCTTCTTCCGGGAGAAGATGGAGAATTTTTCCGGGAATAAGATCAGCGACGATCAACTCCAGAGGACCATCGCGGAATATAATCAATGCCGCGCTCTCTTACGGAAGCTTTATAGCTTGCGCAAGGAAAATCCACCTCTGGTCAGTGGCCCTGAGACTATGCAGGTGTTAGTGGCCGGCATGGGAATCCCCGTGGAAGAATTCAGCGGCCTTTTGCATGAGATCATCGAAGAAATCTCGTCCCGTAGGCAGCGGCCCGCCCAAAAGACCGCCCGCCTAATGCTTTACGGGAGCGTATGCGATGATTGCAGCCTGATCCAGCTGGCCGAGGGGAGCGAGGCGTACGTGGTCATCGATGATACCTGCATTGGAACCCGCAGCTTTATGCAGGATGTGCCGGAGACCCCCGATCCATTAGATGGACTGGTCACGGCCTACTTTTCCTCTTTCCTTTGCCCCCGGACTGATCGAGGAGCGGAGGGCGGGCGACTCCAATACATCGCTGATTTAGCGAAGGAATACAAGGCCAATGGAGTAATCATGTATATTTACTCCTACTGCGACCCTCACAAATTTGATGCCCCCGACGTAAGGGAATTTTTGAAGAAAGAAAGCCTTCCCTCGCTCATCATCGACGATGATTACACCTTAACCAACTTGGCAGCCATCCGCACGCGGATTCAAGCCTTTGTGGAATTGTTGGGCTAACAGTTCCCCCAAGTAGAGCCAGAAGATCACCCAGGGAGAATGACCAGGAAGAGTCAACCATGAGCAAGGTTTATGGGGAAATGTCACGGGCGGTCAAGTCTACGCGGACGGTTCGTAACATCAAGAAATATATCCCCAGCTTTTACGAACGGGCCCAGCGGCGGAAGGTTCCCGGAACTCAACTCGTTTGGAACATGCTCGGTACGGGCGCAGAGATTTTGAAGGCTTTTGATTTGGTGGGAGAATGGCCGGAGAATTACGGTACCTTGTGTGCGGCCCAGCAGGTGGCCATGGGCTTCTGCGAGGAGGCTGAGGCCGAAGGGTATAGTAATGACCTCTGCTCCTACGTCAGGAATTCCTTTGGATATCTGCGTCGATGCCGGGATTTAGAGGCCGTTCCCCCGGAAGCTCCTCTGGGCGGCATGGGCAACCCGAATTTCCTTTTAGGCTCAGGACTGATATGCGAGCCGAGGTTTAAATGGTTCCAGGCCATGGGCACTCACTTTCTTAAGGTGCCCGTGTTCAATGATGATCCGGTGAGTCCTCCCTATGATGCGGATTTGGAGAATCCCCGCATTGCGGAGCACTACAAAGCCCAAATCCGGGCGACCCTTCGGGCCCAGGTTTCTTTCCTGGAAGAGCAAACCGGGAACAAGCTGGATACCGGACGATTCCGCGAAATCATGAAAAACTCCCAAGAGGCCATAAAATACTGGTATCAGGTGCTGGAGCTGCGCAAGGCGATTCCCTCCCCCATGGGATCCGAGGACTATTTCACAGCCATCATTCCCTTCTTATACCTGGCGGGTGAGCCAGAGGCCGTGGACTTCTACAAGGCGCTGTATGAAGAAATCAAGGACCGGGTGGACCGCGGGATCGGTGTGATCCCGGAGGAAAAATACCGCTTCTGCTGGCTGGGAATCCCCCCCTGGTTTAACCTGGGACTGTTCAATTATCTTCAAACACTCGGGGCAGTGGTCTGTGTGGAATCGACTTACTATGTCGGTCAACCCGTGGAGTTGGACTTGACCGATCCACTGGAAGGATGGGTCGAGCGGACCTGGAAGACAGCCAAAATCAAGCAGAAGTATGGTTCGGAAGGCAATCCCGACGTCTGTAACCCTGGAGTTTTCAATCCCGGCGTAGGTGGAGAACTCATCAAACATTGGGTTTTTGAATATCAATTGGACGGGGCCATTGGCCACCGAACCCGTTCTTGTCGCGCGACGAGTATGGGCCAATTGCATGTCAAAAACAAGCTGGCGGAGATGGGCCTACCCTTGCTGATCTTCGAAAGTGACATGGTAGACCCCCGGGCCTGGTCCGATGCCCAGATCAAGAGGCAATTTCAAGATTTTTTGGAGATCGTGGAGACCCAAAAGAAAAACAAATCCGAAATCCGAAGCACGAATTCCGGAACAAATACGAAGGCTCGAAATATAAACTTCCCAAAAAAGGTTTAGAATGACCGAACCCTTTGCGACCAACCATTTCTTTGGGTCATTGGAAAATTTGAATTTT
>CAYQWO010000130.1:0-1937 GCA_964421095.1 uncultured Syntrophaceae bacterium | reverse complement strand
TTCGATATTTGGATTTCGGATTTTCGATTTTCAATATGAGCGAAGAAAAAGGCAGAAATTTCCGGGCCGAGGAGAGAGCGTTGAACGAAGCGATTGTTGCTGGCGTGGATATTGGCTCCACCATGACCAAAGTAGTGATCTGGGGGAAGAAGGTCCTCTCGACCTTTATTGGCCCGACCGGCGCCGAATATCGCCTTTTGGCTCATCAAGTCCTGCAAGACGCCTTGCGCCAAGCCCACCTCTCTTTTGAGGACCTCGTTTATGTCATCTCCACGGGTTACGGCCGAATGAACGTTCCTTTCGCCGATGGGCAAATCACCGAGGTCACCTGCCATGCCCAAGGCGTCTTGCACATCTTTCCTCAGGCGCGCACCATCATCGACATTGGAGGCCAGGATAGCAAAGCCATCAAATTGAATCGCGAGGGCAAGGTGGCCAACTTCGCCATGAATGACAAATGTGCCGCCGGGACCGGCAGGTTTTTGGAGGTAATCGCGGAGTCATTGGCCATGGACCTCAAAGAGCTGGGAGAACGTTCTCTGAAGGCCGACACCCCCGTGAAAATCAGCAGCATCTGCACGGTCTTTGCCGAGCAAGAAGTGATGGGACGCCTGGCGGATGGCAGACGGTTAGAGGATGTTTTGGCTGGATTACATGAAGCCTTCGCCAGCCGGATTCATTCCATGGCGGAGCAGGTGAAGATTGAGCGCCCGGTCGTCCTCACCGGGGGAGGGGCCAAGAATGTCGGACTTCGCCAGGCCCTGGAACGGAGGTTGGGTTACGAGCTTCTGGTTCCAGCCGAACCGCTGATCACCGGAGCTTTGGGGGCGGCCTTGCTGGCCCAGGAACAGTGGAAGAGGGCCGCGGCCCAAGGCCGCCCTTTAAAGAAGGAAAAACGTAGATTAGAGCCTGCAAAATTTTACCATTGAGAACCCAAGGTTCAATAATATCTAAATTCGAAATTCGAATTTCTAAACTTTTTGGAATTTATCTTAACAGTAATTCTGAAGCAATCATGAGTGATCCTTACATAGCTGGTATCGATGCCGGGTCAGCCTACACCAAAGGAGTTTTACTGCAGGGGGAGACCCTTGTGGCCTTCCATATATTACCCTCGGGAGCTAATCATCCCCAAGCGGCGGAGAGGATTCTGCGGGAATTGCTTGACCAGGCGAATCTGGGGCAGGAACAACTCCACAAAATTATTGCCACGGGTTTGGGAGCGGGGCGGATTCCCTTCGCTCATGCCCAGGTTACAGAAATTACCTCCATCAGCCGGGGCGTCCATAAACTTTGTCCCCCGGTGAGGACGGTCATCGATGTCGGAGCAACCGCTTCAAGGATCATCAAACTGGATGAGCAGGGACGCCCACTCGACCTTATTTCTAATGAAAAATGTGCTGCCGGAAGCGGCCGATTTTTGCAAGTCATCGCCCGCGTGCTCCGCATCGGCCTGGATGAAATCGGACCGCTTTCCCTTCAGTCCAAGAAGCCAGTAGATTTCTCTGTAGGCTGTGCGGTCTTCGCTGAATCGGAAGTCATCACCCGCCTCGCCGAAGGAACTTTAAAAGAAGATCTCCTGGCTGGCGTTCATCGTGCTTTAGCCGCTAAAATTGTTAGTATGGCGGATTCCTTAAAGCGAACGGGCGACATTGCCATGATTGGCAGCGCGGCCCGCAATAGCGGCCTGGTCAAGTGCCTTGAGGACGGCTTGAGGGTAAAGTTGTTGATCCCCGAAAATCCCCAAGCGGTGGCCGCGCTTGGGGCAGCGCTCATGGCCGGCCAATAAGAAAACCACTGAGGCTCACAGAGAATCCCTCTGCGTTCTCCGATTGGATCATCTCTCTGAGTCCTCTCCGGTTAGATTTTTAAATGACCTCTCACGATGTAAGGAGGAGGCGATGATCAAGAATCCCAATGAATGGCCACCCGAGTAT
>CAYQWO010000129.1:0-8513 GCA_964421095.1 uncultured Syntrophaceae bacterium | reverse complement strand
CCAGGGAAGAATGATATCGCCGATGTCCATCCCGCCCGCCCCCTTAGTGGAATTAGCTGCGGCCGTTAAGCAGGTAACTTCCAAGCCGGTCATTACTGTGGCCAAGATTTACCGGCCAGAGCTGATGGAGGACGTGTTAGTCAAGAAGCAAGCAGATTTTGTGGCCGTAGGTCGTTCTCTTCTTTCAGATCCAGAATTGCCGAATAAGGTGCAGGAGGGACGGCTGGAGGAGATCAACTACTGCACAACCTGTCAGGGATGCCAGGAGCGTCTTTTCTCTCAACTCGATGTCCAATGTACGGTTAACCCCTGGTGTGGTCGGGAAAAGGAACTTCAAATTAAAGCCGCGCGCAAGAAGAAGAAAGTGATGGTGGTGGGAGGGGGGACGGCGGGGATGCAGGCTGCCTGGGTGGCGGCAAAGCGAGGCCATCAGGTAAGCCTCTACGAGAAGAGCAATCAATTAGGGGGTCAGATGTTACTGACTTCTATTCCTCCCTCTCGGGATGACTGGAATGTGTTCGCCCGTTACCAGATGTACCAGGTTGCCAGAAGCGGTGTTAAGGTCATCACCGGAAGGGAGGTTACGCCCGAACTGATATTTAGAGTGAAGCCCGATGTCCTCATCATGGCGACAGGTTCAATACCTGCTAAACCAAAGATCGCCGGCATAGAAGGCTCGAATGTTGTGCAGGCTCGAGATGTCTTGGGCGGAAGGGCCAAATGTCGCGGTCCGATCGTTGTGGTCGGAGGAGGGCTGGTAGGCTGTGGGGTGGCCGAGTGGCTGGCAGAAAAAGGCCATAAGGTAAGAATTGTAGAAATGCAAGCCGATATAGCTCCGGACATGTTCTTCAATGAAAAGACAACAATGCTCGAGAGATGGAAAAAACTTGATATTGAGATATTCACGGGGAAAAAAGTTGCTTCCGTCACTACCCGCGGAATCATGGTAGAAGGAGACGGGAAAACTGAAGAGATGGGTGGAGAAACTATCGTGCTGGCCACGGGTGCGGAGGCGGACCAGAAACTTGCTGGGGTCAAAGAAAAAATCCGAAAGTTCTTCATGATCGGAGACTGTGGGAAGCCTCGCAAAATCATGGAGGCGGTTTATGAAGGGGCCAAAGTAGGTTGTGAGATTTAAAGGAAGGCGTAAAAAAAGGTGTCGGTTTTGCCGCGTAAATTATATGCCTCGAAGATGAATGATCGCTCACTCAAATAGGGATGGCCAAAATGGTGAACCCCCAAAAAATGTTGAGTATGCTTTCGACGATGATCAAGATCCGGCGGGTGGAGGAACGGCTCTTGGATATATTCGCTCAGGGTAGGATCCCCGGATTCATCCATGTGAGCATAGGCCAGGAGGCAGTCCCGGTCGGGGTCTGCTCGGCTTTAAGGCCGGACGATTACATTTCTAACACCCATAGAGGACATGGGCAGGCAATCGCCAAGGGCGTGGAATTGAAACGGTTTATGGCCGAAATCTACGGCCGAATCGATGGCTATTGTAAAGGAAGGGCAGGTTCCATGCACATTGCCTCCAAGGAACTGGGAATCATCGGCTCAAATGGCGTGGTCGGAGGGGGAATCCCCATTTCTCTCGGGACGGCTTTTGCCTCGAGGTACAAGGGGAATGACCGGGTTACGGTGTGTTTCTTCGGCGACGGGGCAACCAATGAAGGCACCTTTCATGAATCGCTGAACCTGGCTGCTCTCTGGAATCTTCCCATGGTCTTCTGTTGTGAAAACAACGGATGGGCTGAGTTTACCCCCCTGAGGGTTCATACGAGGCTGGAAGACCTCAGCCTCCGGGCCGCAGCCTATGGAATTCCGGGAGCCACGGTCGATGGGGACGATGTCCTGAAGGTTTTGGAAGAAGCGGAGAAGGCGGTCGCCAGGGCCCGAAAAGGCGATGGGCCAACATTGCTGGAATGCAAGACCCATCGCTGGTTTGGACATTTTGCCGGAGATGCCCAAAAATACCGGTCCCCCAAAGAGATCGAAGAGGTTCGAAAGTTCGACCCCATCCTTAAGTTCCAGAATTTATTACTGGAGATGAAGGTTCTTACGCCTAAGCATATGGAGGAGATGGAGGCGCGGGTTAAATTCGAGATCGATGAAGCCGTAGCCTTCGCAGAAAATAGCCCGGTCCCGGGGAGGGAAGGGCTCTTGGAAGATGTCTATGCCTGAGTTTCCGGCGTACATAAAATGAACAGTTGTCGCAGGGGCCCGGAAGGAAAGTCATCTTGCTTGCAATCCTGAGGCACCTATCTCTCGTAGGATGGGGCGGGGGTGTCCTCTTGCCCTTGGAACATTGTTTTTTCCGCCCCCGCTGCGCTTTTCGGAATGTCGGCAAGGGGGGTTTTTGGGGAGCAATATCCCGCGGAGGCTTGCGGCGCAATCTGCCTTTCCTCCCGGGCCCTTGCCAGGCTTTCAGCAAATATTCGATCAAATAATTGGGGGATGATCCTGATATGAAAGAGGTGCGATATATCCGGGCAATTACTGAAGCCCTGCGGGAGGAAATGGCCCGCGATGAGGCGGTCTTCGTCATCGGCGAAGATGTGGCCTATCCTGGGGGTTCATTCAGCGCCACCCGGGGTCTCTTAGAGGAGTTCGGTGAACGGCGAGTGAAGGATACGCCCATCAGCGAATCGGCCATAGTGGGCCTGGCTTTGGGGGCAGCCACCCAGGGCCTGAGGCCGGTGGTTGAGATTATGTTCATGGATTTCTTGGCAGTTTGCATGGATCAGATCGTCAACCAAGTGGCCAAAACGAGGTATATGTTCGGAGGCCAGTACCGGTTGCCCCTGGTGATCCGCACCCCCTGCGGAGGGGGTCTCAATGCCGGCCCCCAGCATTCTCAATGCCTGGAGGCATGGTTTGCTCACGTCCCCGGCTTGAAGGTTGTGATGCCAGCCACGCCTTATGATGTGAAGGGTTTGCTCAAGACAGCCATTCGGGACGACAACCCCGTTCTCTTTGTGGAGAATAAAGCGCTGTATGGATTGAAAGGGGAGATCCCCGAGGAAGAGTACCTTGTGCCCATTGGCCAAGCGGAAGTAAAAAGGCGGGGTCGAGATGTGACGGTCGTCGCTACTTCTCGCATGGTCCATCAGTCTTTGGAGGCGGCCCAAACTCTGGCGAAAGAAGGAATTGAAGCGGAAGTCATCGACTTGATAACCATCACCCCCCTGGATAAAGAGACGATCTTCCAGTCTGTGGAAAAAACCTCGAAGCTGGTGATCGCCCACGAGGCGGTGAAGGCTTTCGGGATCGGAGCGGAAATTTCCGCCATGGTTTGCGAAGAGATGGTCGATTATCTGGATGGACCCATCCTGAGGGTCGGCGCACCCTATGCTCCTGTTCCGTTCAGCCCCGAGCGCTCCTACCTTCCCCAGGCGGAAGATGTGATTAAAGCCGTTAAGAAGGTTTTGGAATATTGAGTGGGCCCCAATACGAAGCCACTAAACCACAGAGGCCACGGAGAAAAATCTGAGTCTTCAGAAAGACCTTGCCATCAAAGAAATAAGCGGACGACAGGGTGCCTGTAAGAAGTCAGTAGGGGGCGAGGTTGGTATTTAACGAAAAGCTGTAAGGAAAGGTACGGAAAGAGGTCTGAAGATAAATTTTTTCTCTGTGTCCTCTGTGGTTGGATTTTTAGGAGGGGGATATGAAGGCGGCGGTTTGGTATGGAAAGGAAGATATCCGGATCCTGGACCTTCCGGAACCGGTCGTGGCTTCAGATCAAGTGAAGATCAAAGTCCGTTGGTGTGGAATTTGTGGCTCGGATGTCCACGAATACCGCGAAGGGCCCATGATTATTTCCAAAAAACCCCATCCGCTTACAGGGAAAAGTTCCCCCATCATTTTGGGCCATGAATTCTCTGGCGACGTAGTGGAAGTGGGCGGGAATGTCAAGAGGATTCATGTAGGGGACCGCGTAACCATCAACTGCCTCATCTATTGCGGCACCTGCCCGTATTGTCGAAAGGGGGAGTACAATATGTGCTTACGATTGGCCACCGTAGGCCTAGCCTGGGACGGAGCTTTTGCGGAATATGTGGTCGTTCCAGAATACACTGTCCTAAGAATTCCCGATCAAGTCACTTATGAGATGGCCTCCTTTGCTGAGCCTTTGGCGGTGGCTGTCCGGGCGGTAAAAAGAAGTCGTTTGAAAATAGGGGATACGGCGGTCGTCGTCGGGGCGGGTCCCATCGGGCTTTTGGTTTTGCAAGCGGCCAAAGCGGCCGGGGCCGGCCAGGTATTCGCCATTGAGCCTATCAAAGTAAGAAGGGAGCTAGCGAAACAATTGGGGGCGAAAGAAGTCTTCGATCCCACATCAGGCGATATGGGCAAAGAAATTGCCGACCGGACAGATGGATTGCGGGCGAATGTCGCCTTCGAATGCGTAGGCAGTCAGAGCGCCTTCGACACGGCCGTTCGGGTTACCGGCCGGAGAGCCATGATCGTTATGGTGGGGATGGCTCTCAAACCTTTGGAAGTTCCTTTCTTCCGACTGTGGGGACATGAGAAAGAAATGACCACCTGCACTGGGTATGTGGATGAATATCCAGCCGCCCTGGCATTTCTGGCCGATCGGCGGGTCCAGGTAGAACCCATGATCACCGCGAAAATCCACATGGAGGATTTCATCGAGAAGGGCCTCAAGGAGATGATCCGGAATCCGGAACGGTATATCAAGATTCTTGTAACCCCAGGAGGTTAAGATGGATCAATTTTCCCCGGGCTTCTTCGGCCACAGATCTCATGACAGGATCCTGCCCGGTGGTGGATGGGGGCAGACCATCTGGTAAAAGGAAGAGCCGCTTTCCTGGAGAAAAGAAAACCCCAGTTTAGAGGACGATAAAGATGGCCATGCAAGTGTTGATGCCCAAGATCGGCCTGACCATGGTGGAAGGCAAAATTGTGGAGTGGAAAAAGAAGGAAGGGGATTGGGTAGAGAAAGGGGAAATCCTTTTCATTTTCGAGACCGAAAAGGTGACTATTGAGGTGGAGGCTCCGGAGTCTGGCGTGTTGGTCAAAATCCTAGTGAAGGTCGAAGAGACCGTTCCCGTGGGAGCGGTGGTAGGACTCCTGCTTCCTAAAGAAGGCGAACTCCTTGAGGTTCCGGCGGAGAAAAAAGAAATCCCCTACCCCAGAAAGGAAGCTCATCCCCTGCAATTCAGAACCTCCCCTCCAGGCCGAGTGCGAGCCACCCCCTTAGCCAAGAAGATGTCCAAAGAAAAAGGATTAGATTTGAAACAGATTGCCGGATCGGGCATGGGGGGAAGAGTCCGGAAGACCGATGTAGAAAGAGCTTTTCGCCGGCAACTTCCATCGCCGCCTCCAGAGCCGGTGGGAGCTCAGCGGGGCGAAAAGGGGAAGCTGATAAAAATGACGGGGATGCGCAGGATCATCGCCCAGAAGATGCTGGCCAGCAAAATTGAGACCGCTCAGATCTACATGTCCAACACCATCAATGCCACCAAGATTTTAGAATCCCGGGAGAGGCTCCTGCCGGTGGTGGACGAAAGGGTAGGCGTTCATCTGACCATTACCGACATCCTCATGAAGATAACGGCCGCCGCCATCTCCCTTCATCCTATCATGAATACTCGCTGGACCCCCGATGGCATTCTCTGGTTGGACGACATTCACATGGGCATGGCCATGGCCCTGGAAGAGGGTCTCATTGTTCCCGTCATCCAGGACATTGGCAAGAAATCCGTTGCGGAGGTTGCCCAGGCTCGGGCGGAACTCGTGGAGAAAGGGAGAAAGGGAAAACTCATCCCGGACGACATGAAAGGGAGCACCTTTACCTTCTCCTCTCTGGGCATGTACGGGATAGAGGAGTTCTGCCCCATTATCAACCAACCGGAGAGCGCCATCCTTGGCGTGGGTGCGATTCTGGACAAACCGGTGGTTATGAACAAAGAGGTAGTAGTGCGCCCCATGATGAAGGTGACCCTGAGTTACGATCACCGCGTGATCGACGGAGCCAGAGCCGCAGAGTTCATGAAGACGCTAAAAGAGTCCATGGAAGACCCGATCTTAATCCTGGCCTGATGATTCGCTGAAAACCTTTCCCGTGCAGGAGTGAACATGGATTTTGGATATACTAAAGAAGAAGAAGAATTCAGGCAGAAACTCTGTGCCTTCTTAGATAAGGAATTAACAGAGGAGATTGCCCGCCAAAACTGGGAAGATAAAGGGGTGGGGCCAGAAGCGCGACAATTCAGCCGCCAGCTTGCGGACAATGGCTTTTTGGGGATGAGCTGGCCTAAAGAATACGGGGGACAGGGTTTAGCTTCCACTTATGACTTTATTCTCCTGGATGAGTTGGGAAAACGATGGGGGGCCCATATTCCTTTAGACGTGGGTTACACAATGGTGGCCCATACGATATTGCGCCGGGGGAGCGAAAAGATGAAGAGGGAATTTTTGCCAAGGATTATTCGGGGGGAGATTGAATTCTGCCTTGGCTATACTGAACCGAACGCAGGTTCAGACCTGGCTTCCATGAAGATGCGGGCAGTGGAGGAAGGGGATGATTTCCTCATTCATGGGCAGAAGACCTTCAACACTGAAGCCCACTATGCGGAGTACCACTGGCTGGCGGCGCGAACGGACTTTAGTCCCAATATTCCCAAACACCGGGGAATCAGTCTGTTTATTGTAGATATGAACAGCCCCGGCATCACCGTCCGCCCTCTGATCACCATGTCCGGGGAGCGGACCAACGAAGTTTTTTATGAAAATGTTCGGGTACCCAAAGATCGGTTGGTCGGGGAAAAGAATAAAGGTTTCTACTACATGATGGAAGCCATCGACTCGGAACGCAACCATGTATTTACCCCCGGCCGGTTGCTTCCCATCCTGGAGGATCTCATCCGCTATGTAAAGGAAACGAAGTTTATGGGTAAGCCCTTGGCGGAGGATCCCTTGATTCGGGACAAACTTGCCCAAGCGGCCATTGAGCTGGAGGTGGCCCAAGTTTTTGCCGAGCACTCCCGTTGGATGGAGAGTAACGAGCTTCCCATGACCTATGAACCAGAGATTACTAAAGTATTCGTTTCCGAATTAGAACAGAGGTTAGTGGATACAGGGATGCAAATTCTTGGCCACTATGGCCAGTTAGAAGAAGACTCCAAATGGGTACCCTTAGGCGGGAGAATTGAGTGGTATTTCCTCCACTCGTTCATGACCACGATCGGCGCCGGCACAAGTGAGATCGGCCGCAACGTGATCGCCCAGCGGGGACTGGGGCTTCCCCGTTCTTAATAAAAAAACTTTCACCGCAGAGCACGCAGAGAACGCAGAGTCCGGTCATTCAAAAGACAAGATTCAAAAAAGGCAGATCTTTTTTCAGTATTTCCAGTTTAATTCATCTCTGCGTCCTCTGCGCTCTCGGCGGTTAGTCCTTTTTTTACAGGGGGCCGCGAAATCATGGATTTTCATTTTAGCGAAGAACAAAAGATGTTGCGAGAAAGTGCCCGGGATTTCTTGCAAACAGAGTGTCCTAAAGCTTTCGTCCGGGAAATGGAAAAGGACCCAACAGGATATACTCCGCAGTTATGGCGCAAAATGGCTGACTTGGGCTGGATGGGGATTATTTTCCCGGAACAATACGCGGGTGCCGGCGGGGATTTCTTGGATCTTTTGGTCTTGCTGGAGGAAATGGGTCGAGCTTGTCTGCCTGGGCCTTTTTTCTCCACGGTTGTTCTCGGCGGCCTGCCCATCTTAGAGGCGGGAACCGAGCCGCAAAAAAAGGAATTTCTCACTAAGATTGCCAGTGGCCATTTGACTCTAACTTTGGCCCACCTTGAGCCAGCGACCACCCAATTTGATCCCTATTTGCTTAGAGTTCAGGCTTTTGCTGAGCCAAACAGTTATACCATCGATGGGATCAAACTTTTTGTCCCAGATGCCCATGCGGCCAATTATATGATCTGTGTGGCCCGCACCGAGGGCGAAATCAACTCCCAAGAGGGCATCACCCTCTTGCTGGTTGATGCCCGGAGTCCAGGAATCAAATGGGAGTTTTTAAAGACTGTGTCCCGCGATAAGCAGTGCGAGGTTATCTTCCAGAACGTGAAAGTTCCTCAAGGAAATATTCTGGGCAGCTGGAACGGAGGGGGAAGCATTCTGGAAGGGCTTCTGCAAAAGGCAGCCATCGCCAAGTGTGCTGAAATGATCGGGGGGGCCCAATTCGTCCTCGATATGTGCGTGAGCTATGCTAAAGAAAGAGAACAATTTGGTAAGCTCATCGGCACCTTCCAGGCCGTTCAGCATCATTGTGCCAACATGGTCATTCACATTGAAGGGGGAAGATACATCACTTATAAAGCAGCCTGGATGCTGAGCAAAGGAATTCCTTGCACGAAGCAGGTCGCCGTGGCTAAAGCCTGGGTAAGTGATGCCTACAAGCGAGTGGCCAGCTTGGGCCATCAGATTATGGCGGGGACTGGCTATATGGAAGAGCATGATATGCCCCTATACTCCCGGCGGGCCAAGGC
>CAYQWO010000128.1:0-8599 GCA_964421095.1 uncultured Syntrophaceae bacterium | reverse complement strand
ATGATCTCATCCGGAGTCATGGCCCGGTCTTCCAAATTGATCGTCACTTCGGCATGTTCTTTCAGAAGGAGGAATGGTCTCTCCTGGATTTTGCGGGTTACCAGCACTTTGGGTTTCATTTCTTCCCCCCGGTTCTTTTCTTAAACCTCCTTTTTCATACCAATGCCGTAACTCTTGATCTTGCGGTGCAGATTGCTCCGCTCGATTCCGATTAGCTCGGCCGTCTTGGAAATGTTCTCATCGTTCTCCATGAGTTTTTTCATGATGAACCGCCTCTCGAACTCCCTCCGGGCATCTTTCAGCAGATTGAATTCAAAGAAGGAGAATTCCGGCAGGGCTTTGGGCTGCTCCCGTACCGGGTCGGGAACGTCTCTGGCTTCGATCACGGGTCCTCGGGTCATAATCACCATTCGCTCGACGACGTTCTTCAACTCCCGAACATTGCCCGGCCAACTATAGGAGATCAGCAGGCTCATAGCCTCCGAGGAGGTTCTTTTCATTTCCTTGTTATTCTCCAAACAAAACTCAGCGATGAAATGCTCCACTAAGATGGGAATGTCGGTTTTTCGTTCCCGCAGCGGCGGGACGGTGATGGGTATGACATTGAGGCGGTAGTAAAGGTCTTCGCGGAAGCGGCCTTTTTGAATCTCTTCCTTGAGGTCCCGGTTGGTAGCGGCGATGACCCGCACATCCACAAAAATCATCTCCGTACCTCCTACCCGTTCAAATTTCTGCTCCTGGAGGATACGCAGGATCTTGGCCTGGGTTTTCAGACTCATGTCGGCGATTTCGTCCAAGAAGATGGTCCCCTCGTTCGCCAGGTCAAACTTCCCCCGGCGTTTGGTCAGGGCCCCGGTAAAAGAACCTTTCTCGTGGCCAAACAGCTCACTCTCGATCAGCTCTTCGGGGATGGCCGCACAATTGACTTCCACGAAAGGCTTGTCCGCCCGCAAGCTCATCTGATGAATTTCCCGGGCGACCAATTCTTTCCCGGTTCCATTCTCGCCGGCAATCAGGACCCACCCTTTCGTCGGTCCCACGATTTTAATCTGTTCTTTGAGTTGCAAAATTTCCGGTGAGTTTCCGACCATCTCATACTTTTTCTGGATTTCCTGCCGCAGTGCCCGGTTCTCTTGCTCCAGCTTCGAATACAGCAGGGCGTGGTTCACCGTTAGCAGGACTTTCTCCAGAGAGAGGGGCTTCTCGATAAAATCATAGGCCCCTAACTTCGTGGCTCTCACCGCCAGCTCGATATTGGCGTGCCCGGAGATCATGACTACGGGCAGGTTGGGAATCTGGGCTTTGATCCGCTCCAGAGTTTCAATCCCATCCATGCCCGGCATCCAGATATCCAGAAGCACTACATCGGGCGGATCACTCTCGATTTGTTTCAGGGCCTGGACTCCGTCCTTGGCTTCCCGCACATCGTATCCTTCATCTTTGAGGACGCCGTTCAATGATTGCCGGATGCGTTCCTCGTCATCCACCACTAAGATTTGCCTGGCCATCCTACTCTCAATTCATTATTTTTTGCCGACTACTTGATGGGAAGCTCAATGATGAATCGCGTTCCCCGCGGAATGTTATCCTTCACCCGAATATAGCCATCATGGTCGGAGACGATCGTATTCACGATCGCTAACCCCAGCCCCGTACCCGAGGGTTTGGTGGAGAAATAAGGTTCGAAAAGCATGGGTTTGTCTTGAGGGGAGACGCCACATCCATTATCCGCTACCTCAATCCGGGCCAGGTTCATGCGGGGGTCGAGTTGCGTCCCGATAACAATCTGCCCATCCTCCTGTTCCCCGGCAACCTCATCGACGGCGGCCACAGCATTCTCCAGCAGGTTCACCATCACCCTTTTCATCTGTTCCTTATCGAGGTTGAAGGTCGGAATTCTATCATCCGGGTTGAATGCAAAGCGAATGTGCTTGTGGCCCTCTTCGTAGAGGACCATGGCTTCGTGAATAATCTCGTTGAGATTGTTCGGAGCCGGGTTGGCCGCGGGCATACGGGCGAAGCTGGAAAATTCATCGACCAGGTTCTTCAATTCTTCCACCTGGGTGATGATGGTTTGGGTGCATTCATCGAAAACCGTCCCATTTTGGGCAAATTGACCCAAATAACGTTTCCGGAGCCGCTGGGCCGAAAGCTGGATCGGAGTCAAAGGATTCTTGATCTCATGGGCAATACGGCGAGCAACCTCCCGCCAAGCAGCCGCCCGCTGGGCTTTCTGCAATTGGGTCAGGTCGTCCAAGACCACCACCATCCCCAGGTAGCGATTTTCTTCATCGCGCAGCATGGCGACTTTCACCAGCAGCGTGAGGGTCTCGTTCCGGACGTCCAATTTTATCTGTCGGGTGATCGAATGACTTTCAGCCCGCCTGACCGCCTTGATCAATTCCTCCGCCAGAACCAGGTGTTCCGATTGGAGGACCTCAGAGTAGACCTTCCCCAGCACACCCGCGGCCTGGATGCCCAGAATATTCTCGGCGGACCGGTTGATCGTCTGGATTCTCCCGGCAGGATCGATAGAAATGACTCCCGCTCCCACATCCCGGAGAACGATCTCCATATATCGTCGCCTTTGGTCCAACTCTATGTTGCTCTTGCTCAATTCGGCGTGGGCCTTTTCCACTTGGTTCTTGCTGGTTCTGAGATCCTGGGTCATTTGGTTGAAGGAATCCACCAACGCCCCCAGTTCATCTTCGGAAGTTTTGGGGATCTGGAAATCCAGACTTCCCTTGGTAATTTTCTGTGTCCCTTCGGCAAGCCTCTGGATCGGCTCGGTGATGCCCTTGGCCAAGAAAAGGCCAAACCAGGTGGCTGAAAAAATGATCAGTAAGGTGACGAGGGAAAGAGTGATCAGATAGCCGAATTTGATGGGAGCCTTGAGCATCTTGAGCTGCTTATATTCCTCGAAGGCGGTCGAGATTTCTGTGATCCGGGAGACCAGGCTCTGGGGTACGAAGTAATTTACGACCAATACACCGATTACTTCTCGCGGGTTCTGAGGAGAAAGAAGGGGTACCAGGGCCCGGATGAGATCCCCCTGCCTCAGCGATTGAATCTTCGTGGCCTCCTTGCCCCGCAAGGTTTCCTGTAGAACCTTGCTTTCGAGGGGAGGAAAGCTGGCCGTGGGCAGATTCGGTCCCGGTATCAGGAGGGGCTTTTCGAGCTGATCGGATACAACCTCCACAGCCCCGAGGTTATATTCCGCGCATTTCCCCTTTAAAAAATTGGGTAGGAAAACCTGATTGGCCTTTTCCAGCAATCGTTGGTGGATCAACCCCTGGCTGATCTGCCGGGCGTAATAGAGGGCATTATTGGAGGTATTCTGGTAATAAACCTGAGCCACCACGAGAGATTCCTGGAGCGAATTTTCCACTTGGATGCTGAACCACCTCTCAATGCTGCTGGTGATGAAATAGGTGGCGATGAAAAATAAGAGAATGGTGGGAACGAGAGAGAGGGAAATAAAGGCCAGCACCAACTTGGTCCTGAGCTTCGAGCCCAGGACTTTTCTCTTTCTCTCGAAAATCAGTTTGACGACATTGCGCAGAATAAGGAAAACCAAAAGAAGCAGAAGGATGATGTTCAGACTGATGAGAGAAATAACGAGTATATTGTTGGCGACGGGGATTTGGTCGCCCCATAAGGCAACATGAGTCTGCAGGTAAAAGAGGAGCCCGATTAGAGCCAGGAGGAAGAAAATAATAATCAATTCCCGGCGTCGTCGCCGCTGCTCCTTGCTCTTGCCTTGCTCCTGATTCTCTACCCTTTTAGGATTCACCCACATTTGTTTCCTTTCCCAGCCCCTATGGGTCGAACTCCCGTGGAAGAGTTAAGATATCTTAACCAAGAATAGCGCAAAAGGCAATGATGATTTGGGATTGGACAGCGGTACGAGGGATTGGGCTCCATGAGGAGGGAATTCCCCCTCCCAGATTCTTGGCTTTTATCCAGAAGAACGAAATTTCCGTCCCTTAGCCCAAAAAATTGTGGGTGGGGGGGGTAATCTGCAGTTTGTGGAATTCCTCTTCCTTTGAGAGTTCCAGAAGTTCCCACCAATCCTCATGGGCCAAAAGTTTCCGGATCAACCTATGATTGAGGGTGTGGCCGGATTTATAGCCGATGAAATGGCCGATTACCTGGGCACCGACCAACCAGAGGTCTCCGATCGAATCCAAGATTTTATGCCGGACAAATTCGTCCGAAAAGCGGAGTCCCCCTTCATTGATCACTCTGCTCTCGTCGACCACCACGGCATTGTCCAGCGACCCGCCCCGGGCAAAACCTCTGGTCTTCAACATTTCATATTCCTTGAGGAAGCCAAAAGTCCGGGCCGGGCAAATCTCGCGCTCAAAGTTTCCGTTGGAAATCTGGATGAGATAATACTGGTTGGA
Organism: uncultured Syntrophaceae bacterium; assembly: GCA_964421095.1. Taxonomy (GTDB): domain Bacteria; phylum Desulfobacterota; class SM23-61; order SM23-61; family SM23-61; genus CAYQWO01. Next base: position 4,193 of record CAYQWO010000128.1, on the reverse strand, counting down.
AATGAGCGGGTGCTTAAAATCTATGGTATAAGAAATTTTAAAATCTCTGCTGGGTAAGAGGGTTGCCTGGCGATCCTCCTCGGTAACCGTTACCGGCCGCTTGATGATCACAAATTTTTTGACTTTATTCTGAGGACGAATACCCGCTTTTTTCATAAGGTTATTGAAAGGTTCGGAGCTGCCATCCATGATCGGCACTTCCGGGGCGTCCAGTTCTACCTCGGCATTATCGATTCCCAGCCCGGCAAATGCCGCCATAAGATGCTCGACAGTCGAAACGCTGACGCCATCCCCGCCCAGCGTGGTGGCCAGGGTCGCATCGACTACATTATCGATGTGCGCCCTAATCCTTACTTGTTTGGGTAAATCTTTGCGAATAAAAACAATACCCTGGTCGGGGCCGGCAGGCCGGATCTCTAAGTTGCAATGGATGCCGGTATGCAACCCAATTCCCGAGCAACTAACTGTATTCAAAACCGTGGTCTGGAATAACATTATTTCGGCTCCTTGTCCGGCTTTCATATTTTAACAAGGAATGCTTAGCAATTTTAATGCCATGAAACATAAAATAGGGTTTTTTTATTAAATCATCCAGCCTCATAAACCATTTTCATATTTAATAGATGGAGTCTCTAAACCTTAGCAATCCCCACCTTCCGGAGCATCTGATCTTCTTCTTATTTTAGGAAGGGGAGAATTGTGGCAAAGCTGACACAATCCCTACAGGGTTTATTGTTTTTTTGCAACCTTTTATTTCCGGAAAATGGCCAAGAGAACAGTGAGCAAAATACTAATCAGCACGCAGGTAACCCAGGGAAAATAGATGGTAAAGTTTCCCCGACGAAACACGATATCGCCCGGCAGTTTTCCCAGCCAAGGAATCTTGGGCCCGAAAAGTAAGAAAACCCCGACGGCCGCAAGTAACAAGCCAAAAAGGATTAATATTTTCCCGAGGCTATTGAACCCAAACACTTTTCGAATGTTTCAGGATATCACGGAAAGTTTATAAGACAAGTCATTATATAGACCCACAAACCCACCAGCCAGAAATTGGCCTTGGCTCGCCTCATGGGGAGGCTTGGCGATGTCGGGTCTTGACCCTCTCTTCCTCTCCCCTTGCTTTGCTGTCCTTCCCGGCGGAAGCATTCTTTGCCGACTTGGTCGCCTTGGAGCGTTGCCCCGGACCCTCCTGATCCTCCTGAGGCATCCTCTGGGTTTCTTCTGAGGCCTTGATGTCAAGAATCACCTCTTTTTCGCTGGGGCCTTTTCTTCCAGCCCCCGGGGACCTTTCCGCCTCTTCCGCCTGCTTTAGGAGGTGTTGGATATAAAGGGTAAGGCTTACCGCAACGAGTAAAATTGCCAGCTGGATGAAAATTCCACGCCGCGAACGTTTACGGTCCTTCGCCGGAGGACTCGTGGCAACCTTCTCTGGTTCGGAAATCTCTTGGGCAATGGGGGCCGAAGTCGAGAAAAGCGGCAATTGTTCAAAGGTTTCTTTACGGCTGGTGAGTTCGGATTGAATACGGTAGCGCTTTAAAACTTCCTCTGGATCCAACCCCAGATACCGGGCATATCCTTTTAGGAAACCCAAAATATATTCCCATTTGGAGAAGAAATGCAAGTCGTCCCTTTCCAGAGCTTCCAGATAGGGTTGACTGATGCGCGTACCTCTAGATATTTCTTCCAGGGAAACGCTTCGGGCCTCTCGTTCCCGTCTCAAATACTGGCCCAGCGTCTCCGTGAAGTTTCTGTCCATAAGCAACCCGCGGCCCTCTTTTTACCCGTAATAGCGGTAGATGGCTTCGGCCACGCAGGCCGGTTTCTCTTTACCCTCCACTTCGAAATTTAGATTGAAGGTCGCCTGCACGCCTCCTTTAATTTCTTCGATCTGGGCGAGGGCAGCTCGCAGCCTCACCCGGGAGGGAACGGGAACCGGAGCCGTGAACCTCAGTTTATTTAGTCCATAATTTACCCCCATCTTTTTCTCTTTTACATCCATGATATTCGCCAAAAGGTAGGGGGCCAAGCTCAGCGTGTAATACCCATGGGCGATCGGCCCGCCAAAAGGGGACTCCCGCTTCGCCCGTGCCGGGTCTACGTGAATCCATTGGTGATCAAGGGTGGCATCGGCAAACAGGTTGATCGCCTCCTGCGTCACCGGATGCCAGTCGCTAACCCCCACCTCCTGCCCGGCCATCTTCTTCAATTCTTCCAGATTTTGAATGATTCGCTTGGGCACGATTTCCTCCTGATCGCGTGGATTTCTCTGAAAATTCATTTACGGGTTTCATTTAGCATAAAAATTCCCTCGGGTCAACCGCCAACTTGCCTCAGCCTTTTCCTCGAAATTGCTCCAGGTTCCTATTTTTTTTCTTCCAAAAGAGAGCGCTCTGGACAACGATTAGGACCGCAAGAGCAATGATCAGGCCGCAGGCAATGGGCCGGGTCAAGAAAATGAGGGGACTTCCCTTGGACATCAGGAGGGATTGGCGAAAAGTGCGTTCCGAGATCGAGCCAAGGACAAAGGCCAGGATCAGAGGTCCGGGCTCGAACTCCAGCCGGCGCAAGAAGTAACCGATGACTCCGAAAAAAATCATCATCCAGATGTCGAAAATGTTACTCCGAGTGCTATAAACTCCTACGATGCATAAGAGGACGATGAAAGGAGAAAGGATACAGTAAGGGATGCGCAAAACCTGCAACCACATTCCCACCAGGGGCAAATTGAGCAACAGCAGGAAAGCATTACCGATGTACATGGAAGCGATCACGCCCCAAAAAATGTCCGGATTTTCTTTGATCAGGTACGGGCCCGGTTGTACTCCATGGATCAGGAGGGCAGCAAAAATCATGGCAATAGTAGCGTTCCCCGGAATCCCCAGGGTCATCAAAGGAATGAAAGACCCTGTGGCGGCGGAGTTGTTAGCCGCTTCCGGACCGGCCACCCCCTCAATGGCTCCTTTTCCGAACTTTTCAGGATGTTTCGAGACCTTCTTTTCAACGGCATAGGAGATCAGGGAGGCGACGACGGCCCCCCCTCCGGGCAGGAGGCCAACAAAAAAGCCCACAAGTGAGCCGCGCAAGGTGGCCCATTTGGCTTCTATCCAATCTTGCATGTTAATGAACAGCCGCGCGATTTTTTTGGTCACCAGCTCGGTTTGCACGGACCTTTCGGTATTGATCAAGATTTCCCCAATCCCGAAGAGACCCATGGCCAGGGGAATGAAATCTAAACCTTCTTGCAAGGGAAGCACTCCATAACTGAACCGGGGAATCCCCGCGATCGGGTCGAGGCCGATCTCATCCAAGAGAAGCCCCAATACCACCATGATCAGCCCCTTGACCAGGGAGCTGCTCGCTAAATAGGCTGCCAGAAATAGACCGAAAAGGGTGAGGGCAAAGTATTCCGGCGGGCCGAAACGGATGGCGAACTCCGCCAGAGGAGGAGCCAAGAAGTTTAGGCCGATGAGGCCGATGGTCCCGGCGATGAACGAGCCAATGGCTGCGATGGCCAGGGCTGGCCCGGCTCTTCCCTTTTGAGCCATCTGATAGCCATCGAGGCAGGTGACCACGGAAGCAGCTTCTCCCGGAATATTCAGGAGGATGGAGGTCGTGGAGCCCCCGTACATCGCCCCATAGAAAATTCCGGCGAGCATGATGATTGCCGCCACTGGCGGAAGCTTGAAGGTAACCGGCAGCAGGAGAGCAACGGTCGCCGCCGGACCCAAGCCCGGCAGGACGCCCACCAGCGTCCCGACCAAAGTTCCCAGGAAACAATAAAATAGGTTCTGCCAGCTGAGAGCGATGGAGAACCCATATAAAAGGCCACTGAGTTGTTCCACGGAGGGGGTACCCCTGCGGCCGATTCAGAATACCTTCAGGAAGCCTTTGGGCAGCTGAACGGAAAAAAGGTAGTTAAAAAAGTAAACTGCCACCAAAGCCAGGAAAGCGATGGGCAGAGTTAAATACCATTTCTTCTGTTCGATAAGCCCTAACCAGATCCCGAAGAGAAGAAACGTACAGATCAGATAGCCCAACGGATTCAGCAGCGCGGCGCAAAGGCAGAGAAGGCCAACTGCCATAAGGGTCCGGTTGCGTCCAACTCTGGAGGGGCGGGGTTGATCCTCTGATTTCGTGCGGCTGACCTGCATCAGGTAAAGGAAAGAAAGCACAGTGAGGATCAATCCCAACCC
>CAYQWO010000127.1:0-8768 GCA_964421095.1 uncultured Syntrophaceae bacterium | reverse complement strand
ATCCTTCCAGCAAAGTCAATAAAAAAATTATATCAGGATTTGAATTTCCCGCTCCTCATATTCCATTTTGGTTCCGAGAGAATGTGAGCAGTAGGCGCACAGGTATTCATATTTATCCCCGTCCGGCAGAACGAGCAGAAGCCGCTTGCGAACCGGCACCGCCTGTCGGCAACGGGGACAAAATAAGGAGCTGGCTTCAAACTGCGCGAAGGCTGCAGGTTTCTGAGGAGCGTTGGCACGGCGACGGAGAGGTGTTTTCCTGTAATTCATTTGGTACCCACGATATCTAAATCTATATCGATGTACAAAGCCTGGGCCTACGTACCCATCTTAAGGTTTTAGTCGGGCCTGCGTCGACCCAGGCTGACAAACTTCCCTGGTCAACCCATTTCTGGCCAAAGCCGCGCTTTTCCAAAATATTGATCCAGGGAGTAATGCTTCTTACGCATTTTTTCCCCATTATTTTTTATAGCACGGGGACCTTTTCAAGACAACTTCATTTTTATTTTTTAATTACGGGAGGGAAACCTCTAAGGATTCTCCTGCTTTGTAATTCGGGAGAAAAAGAAAGTGGCCAACGCCCCGGTCATAGCAGTCATGAGGAAAGACCAGGTAAAAGTTCCCGTGAGGTCGGCGAGGTATCCCCCCAGCGTGGGAGACAGGATGAGTCCGAGTCCGTAAAAGATGGTCCAGAAACCTAACACTGAACCCGTAGCCCCCGGAGGGAAAAAATCTGCGGCGGCCGCGGCGTACAACGGCCAGGTGGCGGCATAAAAAACTCCGAAGATGCAGACCGCCGCGATTAGAGCCGTCCAATTGTTTCCAGCCCAGATGATCAGAATTACGCTGGCCGCCAAAGAGGAATTGTTCAGGATTAAGCACATCTTCCTTCCCAGAGAATCCGAAAGGATGGGGAGGAAGAGAGCACCAGGGATGCCGCTGAAAGCGATAGCACTGGCTAACTTGGCTGACTGAGCGTAGGGGAACTCAAGCTCCAGAGCGCCATAGGTTACTATAAAAGTATTTAAAACATAGGCGGTGAAGGCGATGAAGAAGTAAGAGATACCCACCAGCCAGAGGTTGCGCGACTTCAGCAATTCCCCATAGCGGACCCTTCCCTTAATCTCATCAGGCCGGTTCAGGGAAGGACGGGCAGGCTCATCTCCCCAGGGCCTGAGGCTCAAGTCCTGGGGTTTTGTCCGAAGAAGGGCGCCATTCAGCGGCACCAACGCAAAAGCCAGGCCCGACAGGATTAGCCAGCAGGTCCGCCAATCATATCGGATAACCAGGGGAGGAAGAGCCAACCCCATGATTCCATAGCCGATGGAATAACTGATGGAGAGAATGCCCAGGACCAGGCCACGACGCCGGACTGCAAACCAGCGCTGGACCAGGGTCATCACCGGGGTCCACATGGCTGAAGAGCCAACCCCGGTGATGGCGAAGAAGAGGCAGGCCTGCAAGAGCGACGAGGGTTTTCCCATCAAAAACGTACCTCCGGCCAGGATGAAGCTGAAAAGGGCGAGAAGCTTGCGAGGGCTGACTCGATCAATCCAATAACCAAGGAGCGGAGAAAAAATGGTGTAGGAGAGAAAAAAAGAGCTGGCAATGGCCCCGGCCTGGGCCTTCGTGATCTGCAGGGAGATGATCATTTCAGGCATAAGGATTCCATAGCTGAAGCGGATACTATAGTTAGTGAAGACCGTAACGAAGGAAGCAAGGAGAATGATCCAGGCCCAGTGGATTTGTTTTGTCATGGATTTGCCGATGACAAAAGATTTTTTTGTTGGTATTTTCCCGCCCCCCGGCCAGGAAAGGAACTCTTCATTTTTCTTCTGTTGCGTCTTCTTCTCTTTTTCCTCTGCAGAGACTTCCTCTCCTCTGCCTGGCAAGAAAATTTCTTAGGGTGTTCCCCGCGAGCTCGCGCCCCAACCTCGAAGAGATGAAGAGCTTGGGAGAAATAGCGCTTCCCTAAGAAGCGCCGGGGGAGTTTTCGCGGCGGTAGAAATTCCTGGAAGATTCTCTGGGAGCTGAGCAAGTGAACAGCCGCTTCCTTGGCGTATCGGGTGAATTGCAGTGGGCCCAATATTTCCAGAACCCAGGAGCGGACTCTTTGCTGGAATAAAGCTTGACCTTTTCGGCCGATGGGCAGGTCATCCACGGGACAGGAGAACTCGAGCAAAGGTAAGAGGAAAAGGGCCAGGCAAAATTCCTCTGCCAGGGTGTTTCCCGATATACTTAAGGCATCGAGGGCGGCGGCGATCTGGAGAAAATATTCCCTCTGTCCCGCTTCGTTCAGGGGGCGATGGAAAGGAGGAAATAGGACTAAGAGCATACCGGTTGCCAGCATCAAACTCATGGATCCTTTCGCCGATCCTTCCCGCAGCTCTCGCAGAAATTCTTCCCGCACGCGAGCCGGAGAGCATAGCCGAATCTTTTCCACATGGCGCCTTAGAGACTGGTAGGTTTTTTCCTCAATGTGAAAACCCGTACGGGCGGCGTGACGGATGACCCGGATCATGCGCACGGGGTCGTGAACGAATTTTTCCTCCGGGTCTCCGATACAGCGAATGATCCCGGCCCGCAAATCTTCCAGCCCGCCGACATAGTCCACGAGGGAAAAATTGGCGATATTGTAAAAGATGCCGTTGATGGTGATATCCCGGCGGAGGGCATCCTCGGCCGGCGTGCCGAAAGTGTTCTCGGATCGAGGGAGATCCCCGCTATCTGCTTCGTCGAACTCCGAGCGTCGGCGGAAAGTGGAAACTTCAATAAATTTGCCGCCCGGGAAATAAACATGGGCCAAGCGAAACCGTCGCCCGATCTGGCGGGAGTTACGGAATAGCTCCCGAATTTGCTGCGGATGGGCATCCGTGGCCACGTCAAAGTCTTTGGGAGTCTTCCCCAGAAGAAGATCACGCACGCATCCTCCGACCAGATAGGCCAGGAACCCGTGGTTCCGTAAGCGGTAGAGCACTTTCAGCGCATGGGGGTCGATGAAACGGCAGGATATAGAATGCTCTTGGCGGGGAATAATAAGCGGAGTGGGGTAGTCATTCATGGAGATTAGGCTCTGTAACAGTTGATGACCAAGGAAACTCCCTTTCTGCTTAGCTTTGTAACGGATCGAAAAAGGTTTGTCAAGGAATCTCTTGGGCCATTATTCAACGGGCTCTTCCTCCACCCCATGAAGCATAAAAAATTTTTCAAAGACTGGGTTCAAATATCCAATCATTGTGCAGGCGGCAGAACCTTTTGAGGGAGATTTCCTGATCAGGGGAACGATCACGCGGGTTTCAGGCGGAGACGTTCAATAGAGGAAATATCTGAAACTGTTTGGGTTTGGGGCCCCAGAGGTGAAAGCAGCGGGCAAAGGAATCGATCTATAGACCTCCGTATCCCTCCCAGGATTTTCTTTCACGAAACGATCCCCTTATGCCTGGGAGGATAATCAGGCCACGGTGCAGGAAAACATCGGCGAGATAGCCCGGGAAAGCACGAAAGCCATCATCCAAAGTCAGAAGTAGACACTACCACCTTCTCCCCCGAAATTCACGGCGGACTCTGGCCTCTTTTACCAATAGCTCCTTGTCCATGAAACTTCTTCGATTCAGCATCGAGACCGCCTTCTGAGCTTCCTTCCGGGTAGACATCTCCACAAAGGCAAATCCTCTCGATTGGCCGGTTTGATGATCTTTTAAGATCTTAACCGACATAACCTCCCCGGCTTGAGAGAAAAGAGTTTTGAGCTCTGGTTCTGTGGTCTGAGAAGAGATATTGCCCACGTATATTTTTGTGTTCATTTTTTCCCTCTCATTTGTTGTAACCATCCAGGCAAAGAAGGGGGGGACTTCTCCGGGGAAGGTATCTTGTTTTTCTGGGCATTTTCCCCTTTCATCAAGATGATGATCAGATCCAGCGCGCCATCGCCCCTCTCCATCAGCTAAAGGGCCAGGAGACACCCCGGGATTTTTATCACCTCCCGGGGTTGGAAGGTCCGCTTTCCAGATTCTAGCGCTTCACCACGTCAATCGCCTGCAGGCCCTTCTTTCCTTGGGCGATTTCAAACTCGACCTCGTCACCTTCATGAAGAACTTTGAACCCGTCTTGTTTAATGGATGAGAAGTGCACGAATAGATCTTCACCACCATCCTGGGAAATAAACCCGAACCCCTTTCGCTCATTGAACCATTTGACTCGACCTTTGGGCATTGCTTTTCACCTCCCTTCTTTTTTACGTTGATAAGATGCAATAGCCCAGGTCGGGTTCAATAAAAAAGCCGCATAAGCTTCAAGAGCTATGCGGCTTGTTTTTGCTCCAAACCAAAACTCTTTGCAACTTACATCTCCATAATAGATTTTTCCCTCTCAGCTGTCAAGGAAATAAATGAGCGGCTTTCCTTCACCTCTACATTTCCCTTTTATTTTGGCCCTATTTTCCCTCCATCCCCTTGAGGGCGCCCATGGAGATGGTCGAATGGGCAAAAGCGCCTCCGGCCCTCAGCGCTGCCGCGACGAAAATAGCCTCGGCAATTTCTTTTGTTGTCGCCCCTGCTTTTCTAGCTGCCTTGACATGAGCCTCGATGCAATACGGGCACTGCGTCGTGTGCGCCACGCCGATGGCTATGAGCTCCTTGACCTTCTTGGGAAGAGCGCTTTCTTTCTCAAAGATCTCACTGTTGAAATTGATGAAAGCCTGGAACATATCCTTCTGGGCCTCCATCAGGTCCTTGTAGTATTTCCGGGCGTCGAGAGAGTAGAAATATTCGCTCATCAGGTTCTCCTTTCGGTTTGTTTCGTTCACTATATCACATAAAGAAGCCGTCATCGCTCGAGGCCCGAGGTGATCCCGCAAGTCGGACGGCCGGAGAACTGCCTGGCATCCCCATTGACCCGCACTGATGGCGATCTCCGGCATCGTCAGGATGGAGGCTTCCATAACTACGGGAAGGGAGCGGTGGGTGGCCAGCGGACTTACCCCGCCGATGAAATAGCCCGTAACCTTGGGAACATCCTCCCGGGCAGCCATATCCACACCCTTTTCGTTTAAGGCTCTGGCCAGGGCTTTGAGGTTGACCTGACGGTCCCCGGGACACAGGGCCAGATAGTATTTTTTTGAGGCTCCCTGGACGAGGAGGGTTTTCACCACCTGCGGCAGGGGGAAATTCGTCTCCCTGGCAACTTCTTCGGCGGATCTCTCCTTGGCCTCAAAGGTCATCACCCGGTAGGGAATATGGGCCTGGGCGAGTTCTTTCAGGGCGCGAGTAAAAGCTCCGCCTTGCGGGTGGGGATGTCCGCTCACAGCTCAACCTGCATAACCGACAAGATGTGCGGCAGCCTCAGCAAAGCCTCTAACACCTCTGGGGAGACCCGCCCATCGACGTGTACCAGGGAGATGGCGGTTCCCCCCACCTGATCCCGGCTGAGGTGCATCTGGCCGATATTGATCCCGTGGGAGGCCAAGGTGCTACCCATGTTTCCGATCACCCCTGGTTTGTCCTGGTTGTGGAGGAAGAGAATATTTCCTTCCGGGATGGCTTCGGTGACAAATTCATTGATGCGCACGAGGCGCGGCTCATTCTTGCCGAAGAGGGTGCCGGCCACCATGTTCTGGGTCCGGTCAGTCTGGACTTGTACCGTAAGCAAGGTGGTGAAATCTTCAGACTGGCGGCTCTTCGACTCCATAACTTTGATCCCTCTTTCTCTGGCGAGGATCGGGGCATTGACGTAATTCACCTTTTCTTCGAGGATGGGGTCAAGCAGACCCTTCAGCAGAGACATACCGATCATTGCGGTGTCCACGTCCACCACGCTGCCGCTGTAAGTAATGCGCACTTCCTGCATCCTTCCGGGAGTGATCTGGGCCTGAAATTTGCCGATCATCTCTGCCAGAAGGAGATAGGGGCTGAGGACGGCCAGGGTTTCCGGGCTGACCGCAGGGAGGTTGACCGCGTGGCGGGCGGTGCCCTGAAGGAGATAATCTACAATTTGCTCGGCGATGGCCACCGAAACTTTAACCTGGGCTTGCGTGGTTGAGGCTCCCAGGTGGGGCGTGCAGATGACTTGATCCAGTTTTAAAAGGGGATTCTTTCCTGGAGGCTCCTTTTCGAAGACGTCCAGGGCGGCCCCGGCGACTTTTCCGCTGACCATGGCTTCGTACAGGGCTATTTCATCGATGATCCCACCGCGAGCACAGTTGATGATACAGACGCCGTTTTTCATCTTGGCGAATGCCGCTGCGTTCAATAAATTTCGCGTAGCCGCAGTCAGCGGCGTGTGCAGGGTAATGAAGTCGGAGCGGGTAAATAGGTCATCCAGGGAGACTAGCTCCACTTTCTTCTTGGCCGCGGCCTCCGGAGATATATATGGATCGTAAGCGATGGCCTTCATGCCCATGGCTTCGGCGTGGTGAGCCACGACGGCGCCAATGTTGCCCAAGCCAATGATGCCCAAGGTGCGGTCGCTGATTTCTGTACCCATGAAGCGGTCTTTCTCCCAGCGACCCGCCTTGATGGAGGCGGTAGCCTGCGGGATGTGCCGGGCTAAGGCCAGGATCATGGAGAGGGTATGCTCCGCGGCCGACAGGGTGTTCCCTCCCGGGGTGTTCATGACCACGATTCCTCTCTTGGAGGCAGCGAGGACGTCGATGTTATCTACGCCCGTCCCGGCCCGGCCGATCACCTTTAAGTTTTCAGCAAGGGAGATGACTTCAGCCGTTACTTTGGTGGCGCTGCGGACGATCAGCCCATGATAGTTTTTAATGATGGCTTTGAGCTCATCCGCCGGGACCTTCGCCCGCACTTCGGCCTCGATCCCTTTGGACCGTTCGAGGATCTCTTTCCCTTCTGGAGAAATGTTATCACTCACCAGCACCCTAAAAGTCCCGCTCATCGCGCTCTCCTTATGCCAATCAAATCATATGATTTTATTTAATTTACCTTGACTTTCGCCGGCAATTCAAGTCGAATCTGACCCAGAATCTCCCGGGGGGCGAAAGGGATCCTGAAAACCGATCAGCTTTATTTCTCCCTGGCCTTTGAACTGGGCCAGCCCCTTGAAAAGACTCCCCATCCCTTCAGGAACCAGGAAATTCCTCATCGCCAGCTTCTCTTTAAGAAATTGCGCAGGGGAGTATTGATCGGAGCTGGCCTCGAATTTTTCCAGGTCTTGCAGCAAGCCCAGAGCGGCCAGGAACTTGTATTGTTCTGTGTAGCCGACTTTATGCAGTCCCAACGTTTCACCTTTTCGAATCAGAGCACTGAAGTTCACATGGGCAGTGATGTCCTGGTATCCGATGCGCTGGTAGGGATTCCTGGAAGTCGTATGCCGAAAATAACAGAGCAGGGTACCTTGCCGGCGGCTGGGGTGATAAAGCTCTTCGGCCCCGTAGCCATAATCAATGGTTAAAATAAATCCGCGGTGCAGGTTTCGGCTTACCGCTTCCAGCCATTCTAGGGCCTGCAAATTGACTTCCCCCCGTTGTCCTTCGTGGAAAGGAGCACCATAGGTACGAAGATACACTTCAACGGCTGGGGTTGAAGGAGAATCGAGGATTTCCCTAAAAGAGTAATCCTGATCGGTGACGTAAATTTCATGGAGTTGTCCTCCCTCTTGCTGAACAAGATGGACGGGGAAAGAATCGATCAATTCATTGGAGAGGAAGCAGCCAGTAATGGGCTTTTCCCCATTGCGGAGGACCTCGGGGCGAACCCATCCAGCCTTTCCCTGGGTGGAGAATTCTGCCAGGAGCGCCCTTTGTTTTTCCTCGAACACGGGACTTTTTTCGGCCAAAATGTAAGAAATATCCTCATAAAATTTGGGGAGATGATCCCGACAATACCCCAGAATGTCAGCACAAAGCAGACCTTTCCCCGCGCCCATCTCTACGATGTGACAGGGAGAAGGATGGCCAAGGATGGCCCACATCTGATGGAGCTGCCGGGCGATCAGGTGGCCGAAGATGGGGTGAACATTGGGGCTGGTATAAAAATCGCCCTCCGGCCCGATCTTTTCTCTGGAGGTATTGTAATAACCCAGTTGCGGATGGTAAAGGACCAGGTCCATATACTCGGCAAAAGTAATCTGGCCGCGGTCGCGAATTCGTTCCCGAATAACTTCCACCAATTGTGTATTTTCTGGTCCCCACACGTGTGTTATTATAACGCAACTCTTTAAGTTTTTAGGAGGTTCGATGCGCAGAAAGGAATTTGAAGTCCGGGACGGAAAGTTAATCGCAGAAGTACTGAGAACCGCCGAAATTGGATACCTGACTTTCAATGGCCCCGACGGATGGCCGAGGATTACTCCCTTGAACTTTGTCTTCGATGGGCGAATTCTCTGGCACGGAGCGATTGCCGGTGAACGTTTCGAGTGTCTGGAGAAAGACCCGCGGGCAACCTTTGCGGCGGTCTCTGTGCAACTTTATTTACCCTCGCACTTCGTCTCGGAAGAGAATGCCACGGCTGCGACGGTCGCCTTCAAATCCGTGCAGGTGCGCGGGCGGTGCACATCCGTGGAGGAGCCGGATGAGAAATGCGCCATCCTAAACCAGCTCATGGAAAAATACCAGCCCGAAGGGAGGTATAAGAAAGTATCTCCCCAGGACCCGCTCTATAAAAAAGTCCTTCTGGCAACTGGAGTGTACGCTTTGGCTGTCGAAGAGGTTGTGGGCAAATTCAAATTCGCCCAGAACAAGTCCGAAACAGACCGGAAGAAAATTGCCGCCAAGCTGAAGGAGAGAGGATCACCCGTAGATTTGCTCGTCGCCG
>CAYQWO010000126.1:0-8774 GCA_964421095.1 uncultured Syntrophaceae bacterium | reverse complement strand
CCCTCGCCCTTTAAGCGGTGGTTCCAGGGAATGGAAGTCCCGGTCGAAAAGGTGAATTTTGGAAGCCTCTTCCGGGAACCGTTCAAACAGATATGGAATAGGGAAGAATATACGCAATTCAGAGGGTGTTTCGAACGCCGGAAGAAAAAAATTGAAGAGTTGTATGCCTCCCTCTGGGATCGGGATAGACGAAAAGGGCTCGAAAACGGTTCATTCCCAGCCCCTCCCGGGCCCTGCATGACCTGTTATAAGATGCTGGGATTCTAGTGGAAAGTGTCCAGACCCCTTACGCTTAACGCCTTGCGCCTCAAGCCTTAGGCCATCAAGAGGTGAATTTTTTCACAAGTCCCAGGATCTCCTCTTGATTAATTGGCTTGGTGAGGTAGCCTTCCGGCGGCGGCACTCGATGGCGCGTGGAGATGAACTTTTTAAAATCTTCCGAAATACCGGTAACGATGATGACCGGGATCTGCTTCCAGCGATCGATAGCTTTCATCTCTCGATAAAACTTGATTCCCGACTTCTCTGGCATAGAAATATCCAGCGTGACCAGGTCCGGCAGGTTGAACTCGACTTGCCTTAAGGCTTCTTCTCCATCCTTAGCCAGAAGGGTGTCATATCCGTGGTCTTGCAGCAGGGTGGAAAGATATGTGAGGACGTCCTGTTCATCGTCCACAATCAGAATTCTTTTCCTGCTTCCCATTGTTTTCCCCCTTACAAAGGTTTGGGCAAAGCTGGCCTGGAGGCAGGCCCTTTCCGCGGCAATCTCACCGTTACTCGAGTCCCTTTATTCAATTCCGATTCTAATCGAATCCCACCCCCATGGGCCTGGACAATTTTATTAGAAATAAATAACCCCAACCCGGTCCCATCTCCCACCTTGGATGAAAAAAACAGGCTGAAAGCCCTTTCCCGGGTCTCCTGATCCATACCGATGCCGTTGTCCGAAACCTCAAACTCCACGTATTCAGGATATCCCTTAAGTCCGATCCGGACCTGATGGACCCTCTTTTTCTTATCCACCCGGCAGGCATCCAGGGCATTCTCTATTAAATTGACCAGAAGAGAGCGGATCGCCTTGGCATCAGCTGCCAGATCACCAGCCGATGGCTCAAAATGGCACTGGAAATCAATTCCCAGTTCCTGAGCCTTTCCCCGCATCAGTCCAAAGACCTCTTCCGCCAAAGACTGAGCCGGAATCCACTCCAGATTTGGCTCCCGATCCTTGGCATAATAAAGGAGATCCAGGACCATGGTCTTGATGCGGGCCACGTTGCGCTCGACCATCTGCCATCCCTGTTTTACTCGCTCCCGGTTATTCTTTTCCAAACCAGAGTTGACGAGATAGATCCCGCCGTCGAGACTTGTGAGCAGCCCCTTGATTCCGTGGGAGATAGAGCTGATCACCAGCCCCAGGTCGGTAAGTTGGGATTGCAATTGGCGGATCTGCGTGATATTGGTGCCCATCTCCATTACGCTTTTGATTTGACCCTCTGCATCCCGAATCGGAGCGGTATAAACCAGGACATCCACCTGCTTTCCGTTCTTGGAGGTAACCACTTCTTCTGTCTGATGAACCTGCCCATCTTGAAAGGTCTGTTTAACCGCACAGGGCGAGCACTCCTCGGAGCGATGCATGTAAAGCTGGTAGCACTTGCGGCCGAGAAAATCCCCGAAATCCTCACGGAAGCGCCGGTTCGCCTCGATGATCCAGAGGTCCCGATCCTGGATCGAGATATAACAAGGAACCTCCTCAAAAAGCTGGCGGTATCGCTCCCGGCTCTCGCGCAGTTGATTCTGCAGAAGCTTGATCTCGGTGATATCCGTGGCCATTTTCATGACGGCGGTGATCTCCCCGGCTTCGTTCCGGATGGGCGTGGTATAAACGATCAGCGAAACCTCTTGTCCGGAGAGATTCTTAAATTGCTCCTCAATTCCATGACGTTGACCATCGCGAAAAGTCCGCTCTGCCGGGCAATGCTCACATCTTTCCGCGCGATGCCTATTCACCTCGTAGCAGTAGCGCCCTTCATAATCCCCGAAATCCTTCCGAAACCGCCGGTTCGCCTCGATGATCCGGAGATCCCGATCCAGGATGGTTAGATAGGCCGGCATGACTTCAAAATAATGCTTGTATGGTTGTTCCATAGCGCTGGCCCTCGGCCCCGATATGGGGGGTGATTTAATTTTGCGGATGCATCACATCCAGAATTTTCCGGACATTGGTCAATAAAGTTTCTTCGTTGATGGGCTTATCCAGATATCCTTCCGGCGGCCGCACAGGCCGGTCATAAATCAAGCGGCGGAGTTCTGGCTTTCCGGTGATGATGCACACCCGGGAGGCTGCCAGGTCAGGATTTTTTCTTATTTCTTCAAATACATATCCGCCATTTTTCCCCGGCATAGAAAGATCCAGGGTAATCAAGTCGGGCTTTTCCCTGAGGGCAAGCTCTAAAGCCTGTTCGGCATCCAAAGCTTGAACCACAGCCGCTCCTTGATCTTCCAGGACGGTGGAAATAAAGGTCAGGACATCCGGTTCATCATCGACCACTAAAATCTTGTATCCCTGGAGGCTCAAAACTTCAACGGGTTTCACGAAGATTTCTGGAACGAAGACTTTCTCCTCGACCACTGCCGCATTGGACACCAGGTTGACCAGCTGGCTAACCTTCATGCCCAATTTATAATGCCGGATCAGGTCCGTCAGGGCATCCGCGCAGTTGTGGCAGGTAGTGATCACAACTTTGGCCCCCGTCGCTTTTAATTGATCAGCCTTCACCTTGGCGGCCTTGAGGCGCAGAGGGGTGTACTCAGACATAGACATGGCTCCACCCCCCCCGCTGCAGCAGTAGTTCTCGGCCCGGTTCGGGTACATCTCCCGAAAATCAGTAACGACCAGATTGAGCAGTTCCCTGGGCTCCTCGAAAAATCCGCAGCTGCGGGCATTATTGCAAGAATCGTGGAAGGTTACTGGATCATTATTCTTGGTTTTGTCCACTTTTATCCGACCTTCCTGTATGTAGCGCAGCATCGTCAGCACCGAGCTCTCCATATCGAAGGGGACATCCATGGCCACCCAGTTGGGACCCTCGCACCGGACGGCCCGATACCCATGCCCACATTCGGATAATACCAGCTTTTTACCACGAAGTTCGATGACTTTCTCAAAGAGTCTGCGGACCACGGCAGCACCCAGCTCATCATCCCCGGAAAAGAAGCCGAAGTTAGTCATGTCCCAACCTTCGCTGGCCATGGTCCAGTTCTCTCCCGCCAGATAGAAGATTCTGGCGGCATCGGAAATGGTGCGAGGGTCATACTTGATCTCCCGGGGATTGATGGCGTAAACCACATCGGCATCCATTTTATCAATCGGGATTCTGGCGGCCTTGTCTCCAAATTCGTTTTCCAATTCATCGGACAACCATTCCAGAGTTTCCAGGTAGTCCTCCTTGAGGACCCCCATCTGGTTCCCGAGCTCCCACTGGTCTTTGCTGACTGTCGCCACACCCTCGGGCATGATACCCACCGAGACCAGTAGCCCCCGCGCCATGCGGTTAAGGGTTGCAAAATCCACCCCCATCGGACAATTCAGGGAGCACCGCCGACAGTTGGTGCATTTGCCGAACACGGTGTCCTTGAGCTTTTCCAATTCTTCCTCCCCGTGGAGGTCCCTGGCCTTGACCCACCAGGGAAAGAAGCGGCCGGTCCAATCGAAATGGCGCTTGAAGATCTTCCGGATCTGATCGGCCTTATAGGCTGGGGCAAAGGTGGGATCATCCGGGTTGGCCAGAACATAATGGCAAGATTCGGTGCACATACCGCAGTGGACACAGGCCACCAGAGAGCCTACCATCTGGCGGTTGAGCTTTCTGCCCATTCGTTCAATTACTTTGTTTACTTTATGGGATCTGTTACTTTCAGGCATCGTTCACTCCTGCAGGTCCATATCTATCCAGGATTAAGCTTTTGTCAGCTTTGGCTGGGGAACGTGTTTAACCGGATATACTCCGCGGTGTCCCATGCTCTTGCCGAAGTAATAGCGGGTGAAAGGGTAGTAGAGATAATGAGAAATTTTGCTGAAAGGCACATAAACCAGAAAGAAAGTTGTCATAATAAAATAAGTGATCAAAGGTCCTTCTCCCCGATCCGGACGGTTCGGCGCGGCCAAAATTGAAACGAACAACCAGACCGTCAAAAGCATGAGAGAGAAGATATCATCAGGGGTGCTGATCAGGCGTATCGCTGGCTTGCTGAGGCGGCGGTATAGGCGGTAACATCCGATTAAACACCCGGCGGCAAATAGCCCTTGCAAACCTCGAACCACAACGGAAGGTTTCAGCAAGCTGGGGGCATAGGGAATGATAAAGGACATGGCAATCGAGGCGGCGACTGCTAAGTGAAAGATGACAAACTGCAAATAGAAAAAGATATGCTGGCGGGTGCTTTCCATTGCCCAGGGCATGCCAATATTCGCCCAGGAATAGATGATTCCTTTGAACGGAGAGGTATCAGGCGAACCAGTGGGCCCTTGCCGCTCTCTTCCGGCTTTGAAACGCAAAAGCCAGCGGATGCGCAGAATATAGACAACGGCCATGAAACTCAGGGCCATCAGTTGCAAATCATCCGAAACGAAACGAAGCGTCTCGCTCATCACGCCCTCCTAAATTTTCATCTTTTTCATCTGCTCCTGAAAGGGTTTGTATTCCCGGGAATCCCTCAGACAGATGATCACTTCCCGAAGGCTTTTTGAGTTCTCCAGATATTTTTTCACGGCCTCCAGGGTCACCCGGGCGCAAACCTCGACTGGAATGCCATAAAAGCCTGCTCCCATGGCCGGAAAAGCCAGACTCTGAATCTTGTTCTCCTCCGCCCTGTCCAGGGCATTCAAAGTCGTATTTCGCAGCTTGTCTTCGAGGTTCTCTTCCTGAAATCGGGGCCCCACGGCATGGATGATGTATTTGGCTTTCAGGTTACCCCCTGAAGTTACCACTGCTTCCGTGGTGTTGATTCCCCCGATTTTCTTCAATTCCTCCTGAATTTTGGGCCCTCCCTTCGCGGCAATCGCCCCGCCATATCCGGACCCCAGAACCAGGTCCGGTCGGGCATAGTAAACAATGGCATCGACATCCAGGTCTATGATGAACCCCATTGTAAGACGGATCACGCTCTGGTCCACTTTTAGCTCATCCGGCATGCTGCATCTCCCCATTCAGACAGCGTAAGGCGTTTTTCTTAACCCCAATCAACCGGCCAGGTTGAACTTTGTTAGTCAAAGTGAATCATCGGCTTCTTCATGTCCGTCATGGCGTTGACAATCAGCTCTACCAGGCCGCCATAATAGATATGGCTGCGCTTCTTGGCGTGGTAATATTCGAGAAGGTCCCGGATGGACCCCTTGCAATTTGAACAAGGAGCGCAAACGTACTTGGGAATATCCGGGGGTTCGTCCTCAAAGGCCTGAAGGATTTGCAGGAATTTTTTACGGCTGCTGACCAAAACTCGCCATTCGGCAAAGTTGTACCCCGACATGATGGCGAACCCGGAGCCCCCACCGCAGCAGTAGTTTTCCACTCCATGCGGGATCATTTCCCGGAAACGGGGGGCGATTTTCCTAAGGATTCGTCGCTGCGGTTTAACAATGCCCATGGCCCGCACCACGTTGCAGGGATCGTGAAGGGTAACCGGAAAATCGTTTCGGGAAGGATCGAGCGTAAGCTTTCCACTGCTTACTACCTCATCCAGGATGACGAAAGCCGATTCGCGAGGAATATTCAAATCACCGCTTAGAACTCGATCGGCGATAACCGTTAAGGCCTTATGGGCATGGCCGCATTCCCCGATGACGATCTTTTTGACCTTCAGCTTTTTGGCGATTTCGGCGTGTTTGATGGCGACCCGGGCCAGCTGCACATCGTCATACCAGAGCCCATAATTCACGACGTCGTATCCGAGTTCCTCCGAGGAAAGGGTCCAGGAAACACCGGCCGCCTGAAAAATAATGGCAAAAGCGCCGATATTCTCCGGCCAGGAAAGCACCTCACCAGCATTATGCAACAGGAGAACCTCGGCGCCCTCTCTGTCCCAGGGAATCTCAATTTTATAACCGGTAATTTCTTCCATCTCCTCCTGGATAAAATCGATGCTGTCCCTGGCCGCCATCGGGTTCATGCCGGTGGTGGAACCAATTCTTAAATGCTGGACAGTGCCTTTCTCATGAAGCTCTCTGGGCGCAATGCCCATCTCCTGGGAAAAAAGCTTGCGCACTTCATGGGCGATCAGCGCGTTATCCACTCCGATCGGGCAGAGGCTGGCGCAGCGCCGGCAAAGGGTACAGCGGTAGGCCAGCTCAGCCAAGCGGGCAATGGTGGTCCAGTTCAGCTCAATGTCCCCGGTGAACTTAGTGGCCAGCTTTCCGCCGGGCTTGATGTACTTTTTATAAAGGCGGCGTATGACTTCGGCCCGAAAGGTGGGGCGATAGATTTCCTGGCGTCCACTCATTTCAAAGATCGGGCAGGCCTCGGAACAGGTCTGGCACTTAGCACAATGCTCCATGGAGAGGAGAAGCGGCTGGAGAAAGCCCCAGTTATTTTCTTTCTCAAAAAGCTTCTGCAGGCCGGAGAGAAAAGCTCGAAGATATTTCTCTTCCTCTTCCTTGCTTTTGGGTTTGGGAATCGCCATGGCGACCGTATCGTCGAGGGAAGTTTCAATAGAAGCAGCCTTTTCGGCTTTCAACTCGGAAACGGTAATATGATTAAAATCCTCGTAAGGGGGCGGCAAAAACGAAAGCTCGCCGGGTTCTATATGTCCCAGATGTTTTGAAGGCTGGGAGATATCGGATGGTCTGATATTCCTATTCATTTTACTATCTTGGGCCTCGAAGAGGCGATTTCCGCCCATGTTTTCTTACCATCTGCCCCAATGTGAGAAGCTGCCCAGGTCGGCTTGAACCCCAGGTTCGCCAGGATGGCGGCTTCAATCCTGCCCCCTTTTACGTTCGGTGCATCCTCCCATCTCACCAAATGGTACAGGAAGTACTTCATGAACATATGGGACATATGGGTGAACGGAATATAAGCCAACAACAAACAGGCGAGGATAATGGACAGGCAACCGAGGAGGCTCCGATTTATGGCCATCCCTCCCGGTGTGCCGCCATAAGTCAGCAGGGAATAGACATAAGCCCGGGCCCCATCAAAAGAATGGTCATGGAAGAGCCAGGCCAGGAGGCTCACGGCGAAGAAAATCAAAAAGAAGATAAGGTTGAAATAATCCGCTATACCAGAGTAATTTCTTAATTCTGGCTCCCGCACACGGCGACGGAGGAGAGCTGCCGCACCCCCGGTGCCCAGGGTCAACCCTAAGAACCCCGCCAAGATTGTCAGGTAGTATAGGACAGAGGCGATTGAGCCTTTGCCGGGAGCAATGCAGACCCCGAAGATCATGGACCAGGCCCCGATGAAAAGGAGAATAAAAGTTCCGATCATCAGGTAGAGTCCCAAATGGAATGGAAAGGAGACATTCCATAAGCGGGGGTTCTCCTCCCGCAGACCCCGCAGGAAGACAATCTCCGGGATCATAAACTTCAGCTCATTCCCCAGGGACCTTTTTCGCACCTTCTCCCACCAGTTCGGCTCCTCCATGTAGGAACCGCCATAGATGGCCTTTTCCCCCGGTTCATGCTTGACCGGGTAAAGTTCCCAGCGTACATGCAGGGGAAGCGTGACCCTCCTGTAAATCCGCACCCCGGCGGAAATAATGAAAATGAGTCAACATAAATAGGTCAGAAGAATAAGGCTCATAAATTACCCCGTTTCCCTCTTCAATAATACACTCATTGGGAAGCGATCGTCATGACTTGAGTCATAGAGGATTTTCTCTGGCGGTTGAAACGCGGCTTCACAATCCGGGTTTGATACAGGCGAACAAAAGCTCCTCAAACCTGGATCCTGGCTCCTGCCCTCAGTTCTGCTTCCTTCATTTCATAGAGGGCGTCCAGGAGGGCAATCTGGAAGCTGCCGGGACCAAAGGCCTTGGTAGCCGCCTTTTCGCCGGCCAGGCCAAAATAGGACAGGCCTACGGCGGCTGCCTCCAAGGGATCAGGGTCAACGGCGAGGAAGGCACCTATAATCACCGTCGCGGTACAGCCTGTCCCTGTGACATGACTCATCATCTCATGTCCGTTCATCACCCGGCGTATCCGCTCACCGTCGGTGATCAAATCCACGGCCCCGGTGATGGCCAGCGTTGTCCTGAGTTCCCTGGCGAGCGCCATCGCCGTCTCTGTGGCCTGATCCACAGTGTGCACAGAATCAACCCCCTTCGTACGCGACCCCAATTTTTCTCCGGCCAGAGAGAGGATCTCCGAGGCATTCCCCCGAATCACCTGGATCGAAAGCCCCTCGATGAGCCTCCTGGCAGAATCGGTGCGCAGCCGGGTAGCCCCGGCGCCCACGGGATCAAGAACCACCGGGACATGCAGCGCGTTGGCCCGTTTCCCGGCCTTGAGCATCGCCTCGATCCAGGGAGGGCTCAATGTACCGATATTGAGCACCAATGCCCCTGCCAAAGAGACCATCTCCTCTACCTCTTCGGACGCATGGGCCATAACCGGAGATGCCCCACAGGCGAGCAGGGCATTGGCCGTGTAGTTCATCACGACGTAGTTGGTAATGTTGTGCACGAGTGGTTTTCTTTCCCGAACACGTCTCAAGTTCTCTGCGGCCTTCTGAGCCATGTCTTGGTCGAACATCCTATTCTTTCCTCATCTGTTTTTT